>NZ_JALEKL010000004.1 GCF_022768985.1 Methanosphaera sp.
GATGGAAAACCTGTGGAAAATGTGACAGTAGTAGATGGAAAAGTAAACATAACAATACCAACTGATACATTACCAGCTGGAGAACACAATATAACACTAGATGTAAAAGAAAACGAAGAATACAACAACAAAACAATAGAAACAAAAGTAATTGTTGAAAATAGAGATGCAACAATTGACATAGTTGATGTAAACAATCCTGTTGAAATTGGTGGACAACTATCAATAAACACAACAATAGTAGATACAGAAGGAAAACCAGTAGACCAAGGAAAAGTAACATTTAAAATAAATGGAACAACAATAGCAACAGTAGATGTAAAAGAAGGAACAGCAAACATAACATACACACTACCTGAAGAATACAAAGCAGGAGAATACCAAGTAACAGCAGAATTTGAAGATGAATACTACAACCCAGCAGAAGATAATAAAACATTTACAATCCAAAAACATGACATAGCAGATGTAACAATACCAGAACAGACAATAAAAACACAGACAAACACAACAATAGAAGTACAACTTAATGATACAAACGGTAACCCAATAGAAGGAAATACAACAGTAGAAGTAATAGTGGATGGAAAACCTGTAGAAAATGTGACAGTAGTAGATGGAAAAGTAAACATTACAGTGCCAACTGACACATTACCAGCAGGAGAACATAACATAACACTAGATGTAAAAGAAAACGAAAAATACAACAATAAAACAATTGAAACAAAAGTAATTGTTGAAAATAGAAATGCTATAATTGATATTGTTGGTGTAAATACTCCTTATGCTATTAGTGATTTATTCATTAACACAACAATTGTTGATGAAGATGGAAGTATCATTAAAGATGGAGTTGTGATCTTTAAAATTAATGGTAAAACACTTAAAGATGCAAATAATGAAACAGTTCGTATATCTGTGCATGATGGTGTTGCAAATATTAAATATTTACTCCCTTCATCTATAGGTGGTGCAAGATATAATGTAACTGCTGTATTTTCAAATAAATATTATAATAGAGCAGAAGATAATGATAACTTAACAATTCTTAAATATGCAATTGAAAATAAAACATTTGATCCTATTGTTATTAAAACACATCAGAATGCTACTATTAATATGACTCTTAAAGATGAGTTTGGAAATACTATTGTAACTGAAACTAATGTTACAATTAAAATTAATAATAAGACATTTACTAAAACTACAATTAAAGATGGAGTATTAAATATTGAACTTGATGTTGAAAATCTAAAAGCTAATAATTACACAATTGATGTTATTTATGGTGAAAACCAAATTTATCTCAGAGGAGAAAATAGTATCCAGTTAAATATTGTTAACCGTAGTGTAACTATTGATCTTGATACTAATGCTACACATACTAATGGTCAAATACCTATTCATGCAACTATTACTGATGATGTGGATGGTAAATTAGTTGATAATGGTACTGTTACATTTAAAATTAATGGTATTACACAGCTTGATGAGAATGGTAATGCTATTAGATTTGAAATTAAAGATGGTATTATTGATGCTACATACAACTTACCACCTACTATAGCAGCTCGTAGTCATAATATGACTCTTGTATATTCAAATGAAGGATATGATAGATGTGAAGAAACTACAAATTATACTGTTATAAAAAGTGATATTGCAGATCTTAAAGTTTCAAATATTACAACCAAATATGGTGAAAATACTACTATTTCAACTATTATTTGTGATGAAGATGGTAAAGCTGTTAGTGCTGCTACAAAAATTGCAGTTAAAGTTGATGGTAGAACTCTTATTCATGATGTAGTTGAAAATGGAGTTGTTAATATTACAGTTGATACTGATGATCTTTTCATTGGAGATCATAAGATTGATATTGTATTTGGTGAAAATAGTTTCTATAATGAAAAACGTGTAGAAATTCCACTCATAATTGAGGAGTAATTATTATACATCAAAATATATCCCATTTCTTCCCCTCCCCTTTATTTTTTTTCTTTTTTTATAAATATTTACACTTGCAATATACCCCTATACACTTGCAACACACCCCTATACACTTGCAATGCACCTTTAATTAATAAAAATATTTAAAAAAAATAGTAACTAAATTCCAAAAAAAAGTAATAAATTGGGAGGTGAAAAAAAAATAAATTAGAAAATTCTATTCATCATCAAGTTCAAAGCAACGTTGATAGTCTTCATTTCTTGTTTTATAGATTGTTGCACGTCTAAGTTTAAGTAATTGTTTTTTCTTACGATCAAAGTCTTCCATGGAGTGAATATTTTCTTTTACAAAGTCTAGTATTTCATCAACAACTTTATCATTATGGATCCAGTTACAATCTTTACAGTTCCATACATCTTTATCTGTTATCCATTTACCATTTGTTGCTCCATCACCACATGGATAGATTGGACAGTAGCAGAATGTACAGTTTTCTTGTTTTTCATGGCATGGGAAGTATTCACAGTCTGTATTTTGTCCTTCCCGAATTTCTCCATTAAAGAATTTTTCATAGAATTCTTCTGTTTGTGGTGGAAGTTCTGCTTTTGTTTTATATCCTCTAGGTGTTATCATTTTACCTTTTTTAACGTATGTTAGTGAGTTTCCAATGATAATTGTTGTTGACATGTGAATATCTTGATTTTCTAGGTCTTTGAGTTTGCAGATTTCTACTATTGTATCTGTTCCTTCTGTTTTTACAATTCCTACTGGTGTTTCAGGGTTACGATTTTCATTTAATATTCTACATGCACTTTCAAATGGTTCTACTCTTGTTTTACTTTTTGGGTTGTAGAATACTATTACCATATCTGCTATTGCTGCATGTTCGATTTTACGTTCAATTTCTTCTAGTGGTGTTAGAAGATCACTTAGACTTATTATTGCAAGATCGTGTAATGGTGCACCTAGTGCACTTGCTGCATATGTTGCTGCTGTTACACCTGGTATTACTTCAAATTCTAAATCTGAGTATTTATCAATAATTTGGAAGTATACATTTGCCATTCCATAGATTCCTGGATCTCCTGAGCTTATAATTGCAACTTTTTTTCCTTCTTTTTCTTTTTCAATTGCAAGTTCTACTCTTTCCATTTCATCTCCCATTCCACGTCTTAGTACTTCTTTTCCTTCTATTAAGTCTTCGATGTGTTCAAGGTATGGTTTATATGCTATTATTACATCTGCTTCTTTAATTCTATCTGCAGCTTTTAATGTCATGTGTTCTCTTTTTGAGCCTATTCCTATCAAGCTTATCATTATTAAAACCCCTAATTATTGTTAAAGTTTCATATAAATTTTTTTTTATATTGTGATTGAATTATATTGTATTTGTTTTTATATTTATTTTTAAGGATTAAATTTTCATGATTTATCTATTTTAGTAGATAAAATAACGATTATACTTTATTTTAGAGGGTATTAGGGCATGTGAAATTGATTTTTATTGATGTTTTTTAATTTAAAATTGAATTAGATAAGGCTAAATTATAAGTTATAACTTATAAGTTATAAGTAAATATTTTATAAAAAAAGAGAATTTAAAGAATTTAATCTTTAAATATTAATGCTTTAGATATTAGATCAATATCACATTGTAGTGTTATAATATTTGTTCGTCCACGTCCACGTCCACGAGAGACTGTTTTTGTAGAGATTAATCCAAGCATTTCAAGTTCATTTACAAAGTCAAAAAGTCTACGATATGATACAGAATCATTCTTTGATAAGTCCTGATATACCTCATATAGTCTTCCTGATGTAATTTCCTCATTTTTCTCTGTTAGATATGCAATAGTTTCAAGTACTTTTTGTTGTTGTAATGGAAGTGTTACTACAACATCAAATACCTTATTGTGTTCTATTCTATCTTTTGATTCTTTTACAAATCCTTCCTCAATTTTATTTACTCCACGTTCATCTGCAATTTCACCTGATGATTTTAGAAGATCAAGAGCATAACGTGCATCTCCTTCTTCTTTTGCAGCAAGTGCAGAACAGAGTGCTATTACACCATCTGATATTGATCCATCTTTAAATGATACATGTGATCTTTCAGTTAATATATCAATTAATTGTTCTGCATTATATGGTGGAAATACTATTTCACGATCACGTAGACTACTTCTTACTCTAGGTTTTATGAATTGTTTAAAGTCTACATAGTTACTTATTGATGTTATTGACACGTTATTTGTACGTGTGAGTGTGTAGAGAATGTTATCTCCATCATTTTTTAGTATGACATCTACTTCATCTAAAATTACAATAAGTATTAGATCTTCACCTAGTATGTTTTTGCTGAAGAGATTTCTGAATGTATTTACTACTTCAGCTTTTGTCCATCCCCTATATGGTACTGGTTTTCCTAGTTGTTGACATAGTCGTGCTAGTAGTTGATATTCTGTGTTGTAGTCTGTGCATCTGATGTATTCTATTTTGATGTTTAGATTTCTTTCTGCTGCTATTTCTTCTAATTGTTTTTTTGCATATAGTGCTACTGATGTTTTTCCTGTTCCTGTTTTTCCGTAGATTGTTATGTCTGGTGGTGTTATTCCATTGAGTGCTTCTACCCAGTATTTTGCTATGGATTCTATTTGTTCACTTCTGTGAGGTAAGGTTTCAGGTATAAATCTATGGTCTAGGTAATCTTTGGTTTTAAATATTGTTTCTCTATCATCGAGTTTTTGGAATATATTTTCCATATGATACCTCTTTTTTTGTTTTTAAGTTTTCTTTATTATTTTTTTAGTCGGAATCTTTCACTTGAAATCCTATTATTTCAAGTGTAAATATGTACTATTTCTTTATATTTTTCATATTATAAAAACATTTAGATGTTTTAGAAAAATTAATTCAAAGATATACGAACTAATTTTAAAATAAATTTAAAACATTTACACTTGAAATAGAGCTTTAAAAATTTATAAAACTATAAAATAAGATTAACTAATTATTTACACTTGCAGTACATCTTTTTAAAAAAATAATTTAGATTAATTTCAAGTGTATAATTTTAATTTTAAAAAATAACAAAAATTATTATTTATTTTTACACTTGCAAGCCATGTTTCAATTATTTCAAACTAAAAAACAAGTATTTCAATTACTTTAAAAATTTAACATTTCTGATAAATTAAAATGATCTGTTGCAACTGTAAATAACGTTTCCTTTTAGGGTAGTTTTGGCAAAGAGAGAGAGGTGTATTGCAAGTGTAACGCTCAGAGGGTACCCCCTACCCTGATGCATAAAACACCAAAAAGTCATGCAACAAAATCATTTTTAAAACATCCATTTCAAGTGTAACAAAATTAAAACAAGTTACAGTTGTAAAACACCACTAAAACAACTCTGACAGTATAAATAACAACAATATACCTATAATATATAATATAATTAATAATAATATAATAATATAATAAATAAATAATAATAATAATAAATTTAATTAATTTAATTGCTTTAATTGTGAAAAAACATTTTTTTTGAGCTTTTTTCTGCGGATATAAATAAGTATTACTAAAATACTTTAAAGTATTATTGTATTACTTTTTTAGACAAATTTACGATACAGTGGAAATTTACCAACATACTTTCAAAAAATTTTGAAATTATAAAATTTTTCAATTTACATTTGAAATCCACCTCTTTTTCCATATTTTTGCTAAATTTTTACAAATGTTACACTTGCAACACACCTTTATTTTTAGGGGGGGGTGTACCTTTTTCATGTTACACTTGCAATATACCCCCCTCTCTCTTAAAAATTGCATCTGAAAAAAGTCACATTTTAAAGGTGTATTTCAAGTGATAGAAAATAGTATATACTTTATTTTAAAAAATAAGATATAATGTAAAATAATCAATGAAAATAAATTAAAATTTTTCTTTAATTATTAAATTAAACTAAACTAAATAATGATTAATAAAATACAAAATAAATAAACATTGTTAAATAAAAAAACAATTAAATAAAACTATTTTTTAGAAAATATTGCAATTTATAAAATATTTTTAAATTTTAAATAAAATTAAAACTTAAAGAAGTATTTCAAGTGTTAATATCATGTTTTATTTTTCAATTTTTTGAAATTTTTTACAACAACAAAAACTTCTATTTACTACATTACTAGTGCTGTAAGTAGTCTAATTGCTCTTATATACACTTGCAATGGTATGCTTTCAAGTGTATTTTTTTATAAAAAACACTAAAAAATACCCACATGTTACACTTGCAATATACCTTTAAATACTTTTAAATCATAAAAACTAACTGGAAATCAAATAAAAATAGAAAAAAACCAAACAAAAATTACATAAAACTTATAATTACTTAAAAAATAATAAATAAGATATAATGATTTATGAAAGCTTAATATACTCTGTCATAATAATAGTACTGGCAGTAGTAATAGACACAATATTTGGAGAAGTACCAGATAAGATACATCCTGTAATCTACATGGGAAATGTAATAGAAAAACTAAAAAACTATCTTCCCAAAACAAGATTTTCAGGCTTGCTAACAATAATAACAACAAACTTCATATTTGTAACACTAACACTACTATTGCTCATAATATCACTCTTTATCAACAAATACCTCTACATAATAATAGCCGCAATAATACTATCAACAACATTTTCAATAAAATTCCTAATACAATCAGTAAAAGATATACAAATACAACTAAAAAAAGACATAAACATAGCACGAAAATCAATGTCATACCTAGTAAGTCGTGACACAGAACAACTAACAGAAGCAAGAATCGCATCAGCTGCAATTGAAACACTAACAGAAAACATAACAGATAGTATAATATCACCACTATTTTATGTACTAGTATTTTCAATACCATTTGGAATGATACCAGCAATACTAATAGGTGTAATATATCGTGTATCAAATACAATGGATGCAATGTTAGGATATCAAACAGAAGAATTAATAGATATAGGACGCTACCCTGCATTACTTGATGATGTACTAAACTATATACCAGCAAGAATAACAGGAATCTATGTAATAATAGCATCAGCACTACTAAGATATGACTACAAATCATCATATACTATGATGCGAAAATAT
This sequence comes from Methanosphaera sp., assembly GCF_022768985.1. Taxonomy (NCBI): domain Archaea; kingdom Methanobacteriati; phylum Methanobacteriota; class Methanobacteria; order Methanobacteriales; family Methanobacteriaceae; genus Methanosphaera; species Methanosphaera sp. The sequence goes on from NZ_JALEKL010000004.1 coordinate 7,102, forward strand.
GCAACAAAAACACCAAGTCCAAATAGTGGATATTCAATGGCAGCAACAGCAGGAGCACTAAATATCACACTAGTAAAAGAAGGAGTATACACACTAGGAGAAGGAACAGAAGAGTTAACTGGTGATAAAATACAACAAGCAATAGAAATAACAAAACTTACATCAGTACTTTTCATACTAACAATGCTGGTAATATACTTCATAGCAGCAATGCTAATAATATAATCATAAAATTAGGAGAAAAAATATGAATGTAGCAATAATATCAATAACACAACAAGGAAAAGACATATCAGATAAAATAACACAAAAACTACAACAAGATCCACAAATAATACACATAAAACAATACCATAAAAATGTAAAAGATGCAATAGCAGAGAGCTTTAATACATACGATGCAATAATAGCAATAATGGCATCAGGCATAATAATACGCTCAATAGCACCATATGTCACATCAAAACTATCAGATCCAGCAGTAGTACTGGTAGATGACAATGCAAACCATGCAATAAGCCTGTTAAGTGGACACTTTGGAGGAGCAAATCCACTAACACACAAAATAGCAGATCTACTTGGTGCTGATGCTGTAATAACCACATCAACAGATGTAAATAAAAAAACAGGAATAGACTCAATAGCACAAAACTACTACTTCAAACTAGAAAATCCAAAAAATATACGCTACATAAACCGTGCATTAGTAGATGACAGACTTGTTGAGTTAAAAATGCCACATAAATACTCATACATCCTAGATGATGAAATAAAAAAATCATACAATATAACATATGATGACATGCAAGATACAATAGTTGCAACTGTAGATGGACATGATGTAATACTAACACCAAGAAATGTTGTGATGGGAATAGGAGCAAGACGTGACATAGCACAAGCTAAAGTTGAAAATGCAGTAAAATGTGCATGCCAAATACTTAATATAAAACCCCAAAGAATAGATTCATTTGCAACAGTAGATGTAAAAGAAAATGAAAAAGGAATACTAGATACAGTTGCAATGTATGACAAACCACTAAAAATCATAACAAAAGATGAAATAAAAAACTTCACAGACAATGAATGTTCAAAATCAGACTTTGTAATGAAACAATTTGGAATAAAAGGAGTATGTGAACCAACAGCACTACTTGCAAATCATGAAAACTCCCACCTAATCTTCAAAAAAACAGCATATAATGGAGTTACAATAGCAGTATCATTATCTGATAAATAAATCATATTTACTTCTCTAAATTCAACCCTCTTTTACTTTTTTTTAATTATTTTATTATACTTATTTTATATATAACATAATTAACATAAATATTATAAATTGAATCTAAAATTTAATTATTATTAATTTTCTTTTTAAAAATAAATTTATTTTATATAAGAGATGTTTAAATATACATTCTTATTTTATCTAGATAAAAATGATTAAAAGAATAAATTTTAATGTGGAAATTTAAAAGAGGAGTGATATCTATGGATAATGATCAAATATTTGAAAGTTGTGTTGGAACATTAGAACAATTAATTAATGATACAAGCGTACCAAGAAACATAAGAAAAGCAGCAGAAGATTCTATTGCACTATTGCAGAAAGATGAAGAGCCAACACTTAAGGCTAGCTCTGTAATCTCAATACTTGATGATATAAGTAACGATCCAAACATACCAATCCATGCAAGAATTCTTATATGGAACATTTTAAGTGAACTTGAATCAGTTAAAGATTAAGTGTAGATGTAATATATTGTGTTTTAGCTATAGCTTCTATATATTCACATAGAAGTGTAGCTTCCTCAATATCTTTTCCAACCCCAATAATACCATGATTTTTAAGAAGTGCAGCATCCTCATTTTTAAGAACTTCAGCTGTATTTTGAGCTAATTTTTTACTTCCCGGTGGATAATAATTTACCTCAGCTACATATTCACCTGTAATTTCACCAAAACCTTCCTGTTGATACAATCTTTTTTTACTAAATGCAAAACCTGTAGCATATGGTGAGTGAACATGTACAACACTTCCAACATCAGATCTATTTTTATATACACCAATATGTAAGTCTGTCTCCATTGATGGAATGCGTCCTGCTGTTGATTCATAGCTTAAATCATCAATTTTAACTTTAAGAACATCTTCATATACTAGTTCTTTAAAGTTTGTACCACTTGCTGTAATATAAACATACTCTCCACTATCATCTATTACACTTATATTACCTGATTTACCAATTGTTAAATCCTTACTATACATATAATGTGCTGTTTTTACAATTTTATCAATAATATCATTATTCATTTAATACACCTTCTTATATTTTTTTTTAATTAACTACCATATTTCTTTTGTCATCTAGCTTGAAAAGTCAAGAACACGCATCTTACCATTACTAAGTATAGGAACCTGACCACATGTAGGAACAATATTATAAACCTTCTGGAACTCTGTTTGTTTCTGGAATGTACCAGAATTAAGAAGATGAATACCTTTATACTTTGCATAAGAATTTATATGAACATGCCCTGTATGAATAACATCAGGAACCTCATCAAGAACCATATAATCTTCAAATTCACTAGCAAGAGCTGTACGTTCACCATAAATAGGTGCAAGATGTCTTTTTTCAACGAGAAGCTTCATAATTTCATCAGTATCAGCATGTGTAAGATTCATAGCCATAACCATATCATCAAAACTACGACCATGATAAACTACAACTTTCACACCATCAAGGTCAACAACAGATGGATTACTTACCATTTCAATATTTTTCTGATTACACAAATCTTTTGCATATTTCTCAGTAATTGCAGGCTGTGGTTCTGCAAGACGTGTAGCATCGTGGTTACCAGGAGATAAGATGATTGGAATATCTGTTATGTCACCAAGAAGTCTTGCAGCCTCCTCATATTGACCATAAATATCCTTAATTTCAAGTTCTTTCTCCTGGTTAGGATAGATTCCAATACCATCAACAAGGTCACCACCAATAACAAGATAACGTAGAGAGTTTGCAAGATCCTCATCACCCTCATTTCCATTAACCCACTTAATAAACCTATTAAATGCATTAGAATCAAACTGTTTACTTCCAATATGAACATCAGATATAAATGCAATAGAGAAATCCATCTCTTTATCATCTGCTGTGTTAAATCTTTGAACACCAGGATGTACAATGTCATCAGCTTTTATAAGATTACCATTTGTACTACCAGTAATTCCTATTACTTCATCTTTTACAAGATTTTTACTCTCAGCAATTAAGTCTTCATCATCTTTAAGAACAATAACACTACCATCACCTGTTGGATCTTCAATTTCAATTATAACATGCCCATTTTTAGTATTTGAAATAGAATTTACAATACCAATAGCATGAAGTTGATCAATTGCCTGTTTTGTTGTCTTTAGATCATTAACACTTTTAAATTCAGGATTTTGTTGTATAATTTTTCTGAGCTTTTCATAACGGCTATTGAAGTACTTGTTAAGATCATTTATATCTCCATCTGTATATGACTTATTTGTAACATCAAGAAGAATCTCATATGGCATTGACTGATTTTCACGTATTTTACGTGTTTGTGGATTTTCCTTAATTTCTTCATGTATTCTTTGTCTTTCCTTCATTTGATAGTTACGAATAGTTTGTGTTGTAATAATATATTCATTATCACCATTATTTTCTACATATTCAATAAGTTCATCAATTAAGTAGTCATACTCATCATTTCCCTGTATTTCTGAGTATGCATTGTAGTTAACAAGTATGTCTGCTTTCTGGAATTTCTTAATAATATCATTTAACATTTAAAATCAGCCACAAGTAAGTTGTTTTTTCATAGTGAAATTTTACTTTTATTTTATATTAATATTATAGTTTTTCTAGTAATTATAAATAATATATAATAATTATTATCAACTTAATATAATAATAGAATATAATAATTTATATTAAAAAAATTTAATTGGGACAATATAAATCATAAGGGAGGTTATTTTTTGTGTCAAGGATATTAAAAGTACTTATCTTTATAGTTGGTATTTTTGTATTTTTTGAAGTAGGATTATTTGCATCATATAGTGTAATATCCTCAGATGGAGTTAATGTTGATGAAATTATATCAACACAGATAGATGAAGTAAATGATTTCATTGGATCATTAACTGGTAAGAAAACATTATCAGAACAGGAAACACTTAATGTTACAAACGATGATAAGGTTGCATTAATTCTTAATAATATGACAAATTTAAGTGTAAATCTGGGATCAGTTACAGCAAAGGTATCATCAGGTGATGATGGAAATCAAACAGTAACTCTCACTGCAATAGCAACAAAAGATACACAGATAACATCAGGTGGAGCAATTCTTATTGTACCTGAGCAAACATACAGTATCACAGCAACAGCTACAGGTGAGGTTTATTCATCTGGAAAAGTTGAAATTGATACGACAACAATTGCACTTAAAGAGAAAATGGTATTATACAACCAAAATAGTACAAATACAGCAGGTGGATCAATAGATAACCTGGTACAGTATGCTCAAAACAATACAACAAACAACAATACAACAATGGCAAATAACACTACAAAGAAAACAAGAGCATAAAATTTAATTTTAATTAGAAGGTTTAATTTCCTTCTATAACTTTTTTTTTAAATAAACTTATTTTTTTTATAAAATTAATTTTCTAAAATCCTATAATAAAAAAAAATTAGTATGGGGTGGAGATTTAATATATTATTTTTTTTAGTCTTTGATTATTGAATCAAGAAGTGCCATACGAACAGGAACTCCATTAAATGCCTGTTTGAAATACATTGCATTTTTAAGTTTATCAACATCAAAGTTTATTTCATCAACACGAGGAAGAGGATGCATCACAATTGCATCATTATCTTTAAGATTTGCAGCTTTTAGACGATATTTACCTTTAACTTTTGCATATTCTTTAGGATCTGGGAATCTTTCTTTCTGAATTCTTGTCATGTAGATAACATCAACATCATCAATATTATCAAGAAGTGTTGTTTCAATTGAATATTTACAGTTAAGTTTTCTTAGATCATCAAGAATTTCAGGGGGCATTTGAAGTTCATCAGGTGCAATGAACTTAATTTCTACATTATACATTGCAAGTGCATATACAAGACTGTGTACTGTACGACCATATTTAAGATCACCAACAATTGCAATTTTAAGATTGTTAAGTTCACCAATTTCACTTTTCATTGTGTAGAGGTCAAGAAGTGTTTGTGTTGGATGTTGTCCTGGACCATCACCAGCATTAACAACAGGAATATCAACATTTTGTGATATGAAACGTGCAGCACCTGCCATGTCATGACGTAGTACTATTGCATCAGCATACTGTGATATGATCTGTGCTGTATCATAGAGAACTTCACCTTTTTCCACACTTGTTCCCTGTTTTTGGTTAAATCCTATTACATCTCCACCAAGTCTTTTCATTGCAGTTTCAAATGAAAGTCTTGTTCTTGTTGATGGTTCATAAAACATTACACCAAGAAGTTTTCCATCCTTTTTATGACATACCTGTTGTGATTTTGCAATTGGCACCATTTCATCTGCAAGATCTAGTATATAATCAACATCACTCTTTTTAAAATCGCGTATAGATATAATATTTTCTAAATTAAAGCTCATAATAATAACATTCCTTTTATATTCATTTTATTTTTTTCCAAATTCATATTTTTTTTATAGTTTTCGTCCAAAGCTAATATATCCTGTATGTCCTGCAACTCTACTACATGGTCTTGTACCATTTTTTCTAATTTCAAGTTCACGAACATTACCTTCTCTGATTTTAATATCTTTAAATCCACAACGTCTAAGAACCTTATTTACAACTTGGAACTGTTCAACATATGGAGTATATACTGCAATAAAACCACCAGTTTTAAGGATACGATGAGCATCCTCAATTACATCAGCAGGCTTTGGAAGATCAAGAAATACTAGATCTGTTGAGTTATCCTCTTCATTAAATCCTTCAGTTACATCTTGATGATTTAAGGTAATATTATTAAAGTGTGTACCTTCAATGTTTTTCTGGATTGTTTCAATGAAATCTTCACGTATTTCATAACTTGAAATATGACCTTGCTGTCCTATTATATTTGCAAAAAATAGTAAGCTTCCACCTGCTCCACTACCAGATTCAACAATGTGGCTTCCATTTCCTATACCACAAAATGCTACAATTAATCCAAGATCCTGTGGAAGTACAATAGCACAATTTCTCTTCATTAAGTCAATATAATCGTTAATATTAGGCTCAATTACTGTGTATTTCTTACCAAGATGAGTTTCAAGAACATCTCCAACTTTAGCATTTATGATGTCATCTTTTGGAATTATACCCTTTTCTGTGTGAAAATCTTCATCTTGTGCAATATATTTCCTGTTTTTTTTATCTATTAAAATCTTCATAATAACCCCTTTTAGTATTATTTATTATATTTAGATTAGATAAGTAATAAAATTATATATTTACAGGTAAAATATTTGATGTGTTTTTGTATCAATTTGAATGGTTTATCTAGTGATGCCTTCTCCTCTTTTTTTTATTTATAAATTATATTAAAATTATAAGTTATAACTTATAACTTATTAGTTATAACTAATCTATTATATAAAAAAAGAAAAACTAGCAAATACCCCACCAAAATACACTTGCAATATACCTTTAAAATAATTATTTAAAAAAAATAAAAAAAGAGGAGGAGAAAGAGAATGTGAAATACTACATTTTCACATCTTCTATTGTAAGTGGAATAGTTGTTCTAAGCTGATTATACCAACTATTAGGACCTACAATTACATCAATTTTATGATTTCCAACTTTAAGATATGATGTATCGAGTGTGAAATTAAGATTTCCATCAGTAATTTCTGTTTCATTAACCTGTGTTTTACCATCAACTTTTATTGAAACTTTATTTACACCCTTAAGTTGCATACCTGTTGTATCTAAAATTGTTGTATTAATTGTTGTGTTATGTTTAACTTCTGTTGTAAGATTTTCAATAGTTACATTTGCAATATCACGTTTTGTAAGTGTAAAGCTTTCAGTAGCCTCTGCACGATCATATCCAACATTTGAATATACAGCTGTGATATTGTATCCTTTAGCTGCCATTGCCTGTGGAAGTGTGTAGTTAAGATGTGCAACACCATCAACAACACTAAATTTAATAGCTTTACCATCAGCATCAACTATTGTTTTACCATTGATTTTAAAGACAACAGTACCATTTCTTATTGCTGTTCCATCATCTTCTACTACTGAAATATTCATGTTAAGATCTGACATTACAGTTGTATTTGTAATATCTCCAATTGTTACATTTACACGACGGTTAACTACATTTAATGTAATGTCACGTCTTTGTTGGTTGTAAAGACTGTTATGGTCAAATATTACACTTATAGTGTAGCTTCCAGCTTCAGCTCTTTGCATGTCAACTGTGAAACTTACAGTACCATCAACTGTTGTTGTATTAATGTATGTTTTATTATCAACTTTTACAACAATTTTTGTATCTTTCTGTATAATATTTCCATATTCATCTTTAACTGTAAAGTTAAATGTAGCATTATTTCCTGTTTTAATTTCAACAGGAGTTACTGTTATGTTTTCAAGATCACTTCTAATAACTATAAGATCATCAACTGTACATCTTTGTGTGTTGTAATATTTATCATTTGAATAAACTGCTGTAAGGTTATATTTACCATATCCAATTGTTTTAGGAAGTAGGTATTGGAGTTTTACAACACCATCTACAACTTTAAGTTTAATTTCATTACCATCAACATCTATAAGTGTTACACCTTGATTTTAAATCCAACTTTTCCACCATTTACTAGGCTTCCATTTACATCTTTAACTGTTACTGTTGCATTTACCATGTTAAGTGTTTTTGTATCGTTTTTAACAATATCAATTGTTACATCACGTTTTATGATTGTAACTTTCATGTCAATTGTTTTATTGTTATAGTTTTCATTTTCACGGATGATAATTGTAATGTTATGTTCTCCTGCAGGTTGAGTATCTGTAGGGATAGTAATGTTAAGTTTACCATCAGTAATTGTTACATTTTCAACAACTTTACCATCAATTACCACATCAACTGTAGAATTACCATATACAGGATTTCCATTTGTATCATTAAGTTGAACATCAACAGTTACATTAGTAAGTGATTCTATAGTTTTATCAGGAATAATTACATCTGCAATATCACCTTTTAATACGACAACATCACTATCTTTTGTTGTATCATCATATTTATCAGCACTAAATAGAGCTGTTAATGTGTAGTTTCCTGCTTTATCTGATGGTTGTAATGTATAGTTATAATCTGCATGACCATCCACTACATTTACAGTTGCAATTGTTGTTCCATTAGTTTATATACAACACTTCCTTCTGTTACTTTATTTCCTTTTTCATCAAGGATTGTATTTGTAATTTCAAGAACTCCAAGAACTTTAATAGGTGAATTTGTAGCTATTTCCATTGAAGTTTTGTGATTTATTTATTTCCACTTATTATGTATTCATAGATGTCATCACGTACAGGGTATTTAAGTTTTAAATCAAAATACACGGTAGGTTTAACATCACCTTTTGTGTTTGTAAGTGTTCCCTGTTTTGGATTTACTGGCTTTACAGGACCCATATAATAGAAGTCACGTCCATCATCATTGTTTTTCTTAATGAAAAGTAGAAACTCGATTTCATTATTTTTTTCTATGATATTTTTTATATCCTTACTTTGTAGTGTTCTTGGTGTTGTTGTAACCCAGCTTATTGTTTGTTTATCTTTAAATTCATTTACATGATCATAATGGTCATATGTTACACATATTGGACATGTAATTTTTCCATCTAGTGGATTTTCTTTTATTACATATCCATAGACTGGGTCTCGCTCATACCAGTTGAGTAGACATGCCATGTCCCATTTTGAGTATTTCTTATATAATTGGAAGTTTACACAGTCAAGGTATGTGTTTGTAAAGTTATCTTCATAGTATTTTAGTGATAATTCTAGCAGGTCTTCTATTTCATTTCTAAATCTTGGATTTTCATCTAGCATCATCTTAAATTGTGGGTGTATGCATATAAATCCAAAAGCATCTTTTTTAATTAAGTTCATATCACTGAAATATTTAAATTCAGGTGGCTTAAAATAGGACTTATCAAGCTTACGTATTGCATGATGTATTGTAGTTTCATTATCATTAAAGCCATAGTTTTTATCAATAAATTTAATTAACTCATCTACATTAACCATACCTTTTTCTATAATTTCCTTAAGAATTAACACTTCATGAACACGCTTTGCATTAAAAACATTCAATGTAAGAAATTCAAGATATAACAATTCACAACTATTAAAGTCCATATGATAATCACAGTCAAGACGTTCAACAAGACATGGATAACACTTACCCTCAACATTCTTTTTAATATAACCTACAATAAGTGCAGGGTCAAGCTGATTATAATAATCAAAATCAGAAAGCATAGGAATACATCCTAGTTTATCTTTAAGATTTACATACTCATTTCTAAAGAAGTTAATATTAAATTTAACCTTATCAATAGATGAATAAATACGTTCTTTTGCCACACTATCAAAGTTAACAGTAGATGAACCAACAATCATATTATTATGATCAAACATAAATCTACGAAGCTTATCCTTATTGTATGTAACATCACCACTAAGGGCAATAGGAATCATAAAATTACTCCTATAATTACCAATAAAATCAACAATTACAACAAACTCCTTACCATCACATTTTCTAAGTCCACGACCAAGCTGTTGTGTGAAGATAATACTTGATTTTGTCTCACGAAGCATAACAATCTGGTTAATCTCTGAAATATCAACACCCTCATTGAAAATATCAACTGTAAAGATATAATCAAGAATATCACCATTTACATCATCTGATATTAAGCGTTTAATCTGCTCTTCACGTTCACTTTGGCTATTTGAACCACTAAGATATGTGGTTTTATATCCATGTTCATTAAATTTCTCAGATAAAGCACGAGCATTACTTACTGAATTACAAAATACTAAGCCCTTCAGGCGACTTCCACTATAGCCATAAAATTCAATATTTTCAATAATATATTCAACACGTTCATCTGATGTATCATTAACATCAAGAGCATTGTCAGTTACTCCATAATAATTAAAATTACAAAGTAATTCCTCCTCCATTGCATCTTTAAGTCGTATTTCATAGATTATATTATGATCAAAAAGAGTGTAAATATCAAATTCATCACTACGCTCTGGTGTTGCTGTCATTCCAAGATAAAAACGTGGAGTAAAATAGTCCATAATCTTCTGATATGAACTTGCACCTGCATGGTGAACTTCATCAATTACAATAATATCAAATTCATCAGGTGCATACTTCATGTAAATATCAGGCTTTGACATCATCTGTACTGTTGAAAATATAAAATCACAATAGTAGTCATGATTTGTACCTGATATTAAACCCATAGACTTATCCTTAAAAACACGCATATATGACATCATTGCCTGTTTTGCAATCTGTTCACGATGAACAAGAAAGAGTACTTTTTGTGGTTTTACATCCCTTATTGCAAATGCTGATGCAAGTGTTTTACCAGTACCTGTTGCACTAATGAAAAGTCCACGCCTTTCACCCATTGAGTAGATATCATTAAATCTTCTGATAAACTCACGTTGTACCTTATTAGGCTTAAAGTCGGCTGGTCGTGGCTTAATCCAACTGTTTTTCTGTATTTCAAGATTTTTCTCATAAATCTCCTCATATGCATCAATACAATCTTCTATATCTATTGCCTCATCCCAGTAGGTGTTAAATTCATCAAGAATTTCACATGTAACATCACCCATATCTTCTTGACATAACAAGTTCCATTCCTTATTTACAGTTAATGCCTTATGTGTAAGATTTGAACTTCCAATAAGGATAGAATATTTATCATCAAAGTTTTTAAAGATATAACCCTTTGTATGGAAACCATAATCTTTTGAATCAACACTATAAAGACGTATGCTAATATTGCTAAATTTATTTAGTTTACGCAAAGCCTTTGGCTGACTAAAAAACAGGTAATCTGATGTAATAATACGTCCTTTAATATCTTGTTTTTCTAGTTGTTTTAGTGTTTGAAGAAGTGGTGCAACTCCACTTTCTGTAATAAATGCAACAGATATAGCAAATTCCTTGCAGTTATTTAGTTGTTTTTGAAGTGTTGTTATAACTTTTATATTTGAATTATTTGCAATTAACTTAAAATCTGACATAATATCCCTTATCAACATCCCCCATTTCATCTATAGTTCATTATATTCTGATTCAATAACATTAAGCATTCCAGCTGCAGTTTTTTCACCTATTCCTTCAACTTCTTTAAGTTCATCCTTTGTTGCATTAAGCATTGCCTTAACTGACTTGAAATGGTTAAGCAGGCTTTTTGCAGATACAGGTCCTATTCCTGGAAGACTTTCTGTTATGAAGAGTTGTTGTTCTTTTAGTGTTACAGGCTTGGTTTTTGTACGTACACTTATTTCTTTTTTTGATTCATCATCTTTTTGTTCACGTTTTGCTATTGTTTTAAGCATGTATGCTGTGTCTGTTTCATCTTTTGTTTGAATAATTGGTATTTTAAAGTCAACTGTTAGTGATGCTATGGCTCCTCTTATTGCATTAGGGTGAAGGAAGCTGTTATATACATTTTCTCCTTCAATTATGATGAGTGGTTTTCTTGCATTTGATGTAAGTTCTTTTGCCTGCACATATAGTCTTTTGTCAACTATTGATTTGCTAAAATCATCTACTGTTTTTCTTTCAATTATTACATCATCACTTACCTGGTAGTCACCAACACTCATTGATTGTACCTTAATTTCACATCCTATCTTGTCAAGTTCACGCATTATATTTGAGTTTTTTTCACGATAGTCAACATAGATTAATGCTTCATTTGTATCTTGAATATCATCAAATGATGGTGTTGTTGTTGGATTGTATGATTTCACATCCTCTGGCTTTGCAACGTAGTTGTCAAGTGTAAATTTATTGTCACTATATGATTTGTAGATGTTTGACTTCATTGCTTTTTCTTTTCTTTGACTTGACCAGTAGTATGATTCATCTATTGTTCCTTTTGTCATTAATATAAACATTTCACCTTTATGTTTACGTCCTGTACGTCCACGTCTTTGTATCATACGTATCTCTGATGGTACAGGTTCATAGAGTATTACATAGTCTACTGATGGTATGTCAATTCCTTCTTCTGCAACACTTGTTGAAATAAGAATATTATAATCCTCATTTTTAAATGATTCTATTGTTGCTATCTGTTTTTTCTGTGATAGTCCTTTTTCATTCTCACGACTTGCTTGTCCATAGAATCTGAGAGCTTTAAGTTTATGATCACAACAGTAGTCATAAATTACCTTTGTTGTATCTCTAAATTGACTAAATATTATTATCTTATTTTCAGGGTCTTCTTTTAGTATTTGATGTATTAGTTCAATTAAACGTTTCATCTTTGGATGATCTATACCTGATGCTTCATAGCGGCGTGTAAGCATTACTGCTTTGTTAAATTTATAGTCATTTTTAAGTGATTTTGATGCCTTGGTTTTCTTCTTTTCAAGCTTGTTGAAGTAGTTATTAAGTGTCTTAATAGTCTGTGTTTCTAGTAGTTCTTGTGAGTGCATTATGTTAATTACTTCAGTTAATATTGATACTGCTTTAAATAATTCCTTCTGTGGACTTGCACTTGATGCTATTTTTTGCTGTACTCTTTTTTGTTCAACTAGTATTTCACGTTTTGAAGGCTTTGCAATTGAATCGATTATGCCAAGTTTTTTTAGTGTTTTAAGTCGTATTTTAAGAGTTTCATTTAGTAGTTTTTTTATCTCTTCAAGTTCATCATTTAGTTTTATTTTTATCCATTTAACTTCTATTGGGTTAAAATATGGTGCAACATCCGGGTCATCTTCTGATTTTATTACTACATTGTTGATGTATAGGTTGTGTGCTACCTCTTTTATCTTACTTTCCTCCCATCCTGGACTTGCTGTAAGACCTAGTATTAGTTGATTTTCTGCTTTTTGCATGTATTTCTGGGCAAGATATACATATGAGTATGATCCTACAGCATGGTGACATTCATCAAATATTATGAGTGATACATCACTAAAGTCATATTCCTGTGAGATTATGTCTGATTCTATTGTCTGGGGTGTTGCACAGATTATCTGATTTTCATTCCATAATTTTTTTCTTTCCTTTGGTCTGTTATTTCCTGTTAGACTTGCAACAGTTGTATTCATAAAGTCATTTAAACTGTTTTCATGTTGTATTGTTAGTGGTTTACTTGGTGCAAGAAATAGTATTTTACTTCCCTCATATTGCCTTAATCGTTCTGCTATTACTAGTGCTGCTATTACTGTTTTTCCCATTGCTGTTGGTGCAATGATCATTGTGTTTTCTTTTAGTGCATCTGTTGCTAGTTTTTGTTGGTATATTCTTCCTTCTATCTTATTTTTCTTTAAGTATTGATGATCGATCCAATTTTTCATATACTTATTTTTGAATTTAAATTCTTAAATTACTATCTAATAAATAAAAATTATAACTTATTAGTTATAACTTATAACTAAACTATCTAAAAAATAAAAAAGCATCATATAAGGGTAAATTACCCCCATACAATACACTTGCAACACACCTTTAAGTTACAAGATTTCATCAAATATGATCTATTCTGATATCATATCAATAAGATTTTCAACACTATCATAAACTACATCAAGCTTACACATACTAGGAACATAGTTTGCAGCTTTAGCAGAATTTACACCAATAACTTCATAGCTAAGATCCTCAACAGGAGCTACAACCATACAAGTATCAGATACAATCTTACCACCAGCAGCTTCAATAATGTCAAGATATCCACACTGTTCACTCATAGCCTTAATTGCTTTTGATGTACAAATCCAAAGATCAGCCTTAAGTTTACGACCAGAGATGAGATTTGCAACTTCCTTAATTTCACTAATTGATGCATGAGGACAACCAAGACATACAAGATCTGGCATCTTATCTGTAGTATTAAGCTTTAAAATAGTATCTTCAATATCACTTGCTTCAATATCTACAACTTCAAGTTCACCAAATGAATCACAACAACTTGCATAGTCAGCTTCAGGTGTAACACCTTCAATGTGATAAAGACTTACAGCACCACTAGATGCAAGAGCAGCACCAAGTAATTTAAGATTGTTACGTGAAACCTTATCATTTAATCTGAAATATGGCTTTTTATCATTAACAATCTGTCCTGTAAAGTATCCAAGAGCACCATAATCAATTGAATCTTTAAAGTCATAGTCAACATTAAATATCATGTCAGCCTGACGATTTTCAAGAATATGATTACCATAATATGGAGTTCTTCCAACAATAGCAGCAAGAAGTGCACTAGGTCCACCTTCTCTGTTACTTCTAGCACCAATAGCACTATTTACATAACAAACAGCTGATGATTCAGACCATGCAACATGCTCATTAATAAGAGGACTGTTACCTACAAGATATGGGGTACATGTACATGTACTCATAACACCAATACTTTCATATCCCTCTATAATATCAACCTGTTTTTTACTAAATTCTTCACTAAAACCTAGCTCCTGCCAATTTTCAATGTCAACACCAGCAGGGTTAAGCATGGTTTCAAGCATTACATCACATTTCTTTCCTAAATCAACAACAAAGTCAAGACCAGCATCACCAATGGTTTTATATGATACACCAGATACTTGTGCTGATGTAATAGGAACCATACATTCAGCATCATAAATCTTACCAAGACTCATAAGTATTTCCATACATTCAGCCTTACCTTCACCATATTCACCATCATACATGTCTTGTTCATATTTTGTAAGTTGCATAATCCATACACTCCCAATTATTAAAAATTCTCTTTTAAAATTTTCTTAGTTATGATAATATTTATCTAATCTAGTTATTATTTATTTGATATGCTACCATTTCATCAACAAGGTTAATGAAGTTATCCATCTGATTTGCAGGAATTGTAGCACCAGCTGCAATATTATGACCTCCACCACTACCATTGAAGTTCTGTGATGCCTGGTTCATAATAACACCAAGATTAACACCTTTTTCTATCATATTATCAGTTGTACGTGATGAAACCTTAACCAGGTTATCCATACGCATAAGTGATAATATAGGCTTATCAGGTACAAATCCAAGTTCTATACCAATACTACTTACTGCTGCTGCAACTTTCTTCTGCTCTTTGTCTTCTGTGTAGATGTATTGAATGTTATCTTTTTGAATACTACCTTCACGTTTAATCCATTCAACACCACTTTGCATACCAGATGCATACTTACCAAGTAAGTTAAGAGCAAAGTCCATCTGCTGGTATTTACCAAGCTGAATACCTACAGCTGCTGTATATTCCTTATTTTTACCACAACTATTAAGAAGATTAGAGTACTCCTCAACATTACTAAGTTCACGTCTTATATTATTAATCTTATAAACCTCACCAAACACATCACTATTTACAGAGATAAGTTGCTCTTTAAGAGTTTCATATTCATCACTACTAAGATCAGCTAGGTATTTATCTTTAGAAATACCATTTTCACTAAGAAACTCAGATGATTTTTCAATATCTGCAGATAGTCCACTAAGAGGAGGTGTGTATGTATATGCTATAGATTTATATAATGGCTGAGTATTGCTATAGGCAAGTTTAAGGTCATCTTTAACTTCAATAACATTACGTTCAACAGCCTCATCGCGTATCAATTCATTAATACCACTAACTCCACCTTTAAGTTGCATATCACCACATGCACCAACAAGTGCTAAAGATGCAAGTTCATAGTATTTAAAATCATGTACTGATAAGTATGAAAGACCTGAACCACTAACATCACGGGTTCCATCTATATCAAAAAGATGTGGGTTTACGTGAACAAATTCTTTACTTTCAGATTCTACTTCAAAATCAGCATCCTCTTCGGGTATCTGATGGTGATCTGCTACTATTACATCACCTTTAAGTTTTGAAATATTTCTTAATTCTCCACTTCCCATATCAGAAAAAATAAAAAGTTTATAACGGGATTTGCTAAGTTCTTTAACATTACTACCTCTAAGACGTGGTAGTATTGTAACATGGAATCTTCCACCTGCTTTCTTAATTGCATTAGCAAAAATTCCAGCAGATGTAAGTCCATCGGTATCGTTGTGAGAAACAATTCTCACAACATGCCCTTGATCAATATGTGACCTGAGAAGGTCACAGGCTTCATCAGCCCTATTTAACAAGCAGTGCTGCTGTTTTTGGATCATATCTCCATCCTTCTGGAAGAACATTGTTTTTGGTGTAGTATTTTACAAGTCTTCTGATTTTAGATTCAATTTTAATTAATCCTCTTTTTGAGTGGATATCTTTTGGGTTTTCATCTAAGTGTTCTCTTATGTTTATTGCTCTTTTAATTAAGTTAAGAAGGTCTTCTGGGTATTCAAATGTTGTACCATTTTTTTCAAGAATTTCTGTGATTTTTGCTCCCATTACAGATTTTGTACTAGGAATTCCGTATTGGTCTCTGAGTGTGATACCAATTTGGCTGGTACTTTGTCCTTCTTTGTATAATTTTACGATTAATTCTTCGATTTCTTCTGGGTTTTGTTCTACCCATTCAGGTGCGTTTGCCATGTTTTAATATCTCCATTAAATTTTCTTTTATTAAATAAAAAGATTCCTATGCATATATGTAAAATTAGAATTTTAAATATGTAGTTATTCTATCTTTCTATAAATTATCTATTCACATTTTTCTTCAGAATACCATTTGGCAAATTTTTCCATTGATAATCTTCTATGTGAACATTCATTTTTTTCATCAGTTGTAAGTTCGCCGTATGTTTTATCATATTTTTCTACATAAAATAGTGGATCGTATGCAAAACCATTGTCGCCTTTTTCTTCTGATAAAATTTCTCCACTAACAGTGCCTAAAAAAGTCTTGGGTTCACATTTGGGTTCACAATACCCAATACATGACCTGAATTCGGCGTATCTGTCGGGTTCATCTTCCATTAGTTTTATAATGCCCTTGTTTGTCAGAGTTTCCTGGACGTAAGATGAATAAGTTCCTGGGAAGTCTCCTAAGGCACGTATAAACAAGCCTGTATCATCTACTATAACTGGTTTTTGAAGCAGTTCTGCAACGTATTTTGCTCCGTATGCTGCAACTTCCTCAATTGAGCCTTGTACTTCAGGATATCCTGGGTTTTCATGCTCAACATCAAAACCAAATTTTTCAAAGATACCTCTTGCCTCTTTTACTTTATGTTCATTTCCAGTTATAAATGTTACTAGCATATTTATATTTATATTACTTTTTTATAATATACTTATGCTTTTATTTATTTTTGTGTTGTTCACATAAAGAGATGCTTTGCAAGTGTATTGGTTCATAAAACATGAAAAAAAAAAGAAAATAAAAAAAAAGGGTGTGTGAAGAATAGAATCTGAAGATATAATTTTAGAAGTGTTTTTCTGTAATTTCTTCAGCTTTCTTAATATATTCAGGTGATGTTACACCTTTAATGTATGCATAGAATATTGCTCCACCTGCACCTACACCTTCTTTGATGTTTCCACGTGCATAGTTTTGAAGACCTACAACATCAGAGTTTTGAAGTAGTGGATCTGCTGCAAATACATTAATATCAGCAATTTGATTTACAATATCAAGAAGATTTGCTGTTTCATCGTTTGCAACATATGTTGTTGTTGCAATACAAATATTATCAAAGTTAAAGTCAGCATCTAGTGCTTTAACAATTGCACATGGTGCTGTCATCTGACTTCCACCTGCAAGAATAACAGGTACATCTGCTCCCATCATAAGACCTGCAATAGCAATCATTGTAGGATCACCTGCAATTTCAACAGCTTTAAATGGATCATCAGCTAGATCTCCAGGTTTAACATTATTTTTCTCAAGAGCTGCATCTACAACACTATTTTTAAGTTCATGAGGATTTGTAACCATACATCCACTTACCTTATTTTTAGCATCATATCCAAGTGCTACAAGTAGTCCAAGTGTTGTGGTTGTACCAGCAGGTGTTGATTCTCCAATAATAATATGATCTACACATTTTGATAGAACTTCTGCATATTTTTTAGCATTTTCAAATATAATTTGTGGATCTTTTACACCTACTCCTTCTCTTAGATCTCCACCTGGAACTCCTCCAAGTTCAACATATGGTACTTTTGGTGTAACTTCAAGACCTGCATTTATTGGTATAAATGGAATGTTAAGTAAGTCAATTGTTGCTTTTGTAAGAAGTGCTGGTGATGGTGCTGAAAGTTCATCAGCATCTGTTGATGCAATATTTGGAAGTGATAATGCCATATCTTTAAGTATAACTTCAGCATCAAGAGCAGGAGTGTATGATGTAAATTCTGGTGATCCTGCACCTGTAATTTTTGGTATTTTTGATACTGCTGTATTTGACATTACACATAAAAATGCTGGATTTTCTTTTTGTTGGATTGTTTTGATCATTTCATCTGACCCGAATACTTTAATATTTTCCATTGTATAATTTCTCCTTGTTTTTTGTTAGTTAAGAATTTTTTTTTATTATCCTTTTATAATATTAATTTTAAATATAATTATATCCTAAAAATTTTAATAAAAATTATTATTAAATCTATTTTTACTATTATTAATAATCATAGGGGAGAGAGTAAAATAAAATGATTGCTTTAGGAATAGAAGGAACAGCTGAAAAAACAGGAATAGGAATTGTGGATTCAGATGGAAATATTCTTGCAACATGTGGAGATCAATTATATCCAGAAGTTGGAGGAATCCATCCAAGAGATGCTGCAGAATTTCATGCACAGCATTTCATACCACTCATAAAAGATGCACTATGTGAGGCAAACTTAACACTAAATGATATTGATCTTGTATCATTTTCAAAAGGACCAGGACTAGGACCTGCTCTTAGAACAACAGCAACAGCAGCAAGAAGTCTTGCATTAAATATAGATGTTCCACTTATCGGTGTAAATCATTGTATTGGACATGTGGAAATTGGAAAACTAACAACAGGTGCAACAGATCCTGTAACACTATATACAAGTGGTGGAAATACACAGATTATAAGCTATGAGGCAGGACGTTATAGAATAATTGGTGAAACACTTGACATTGCAATAGGTAATTGTCTTGACCAGTTTTCACGTGATATAGGACTTGGACATCCTGGAGGTCCTGTAGTTGAATCACATGCACAAAATACAGATGAAACAGTAAAGCTTCCATACGTTGTAAAAGGTATGGATTTATCATTTTCTGGAATTCTTACAAGTGCAATTAATAAGTATAAATCAGGTGTTGATCTTGATGTTATATGTAATAGTTTCCAGCAGACATGTTTTGCAATGCTTTGTGAGGTAACAGAACGTGCAATAAGTTATACTAAAAAAGATGAAGTTCTTCTTTGTGGAGGAGTTGCAGCAAATAAAACACTGCGTAGTATGCTTAAGCAGATGTGTGATGAACACTATGTTGACTTTTATATGCCTCCTATGAAGTATTGTGGAGATAATGGTTCAATGATTGCACGTCTTGGTCTTCTTGCATATGATGAAAAGCTTTGTGGTATAAAAAATAGTTATATTAATCCAAAATTCAGAACAGATCAGATGGAAGTTACATGGATTAAAGATGAAACAAAACATAACATAAAACTACCAGAGGATATGATAGATAAGGGTGCTGAAGCTGATATAATAGATGCTACTTGGAATGGAAAAGATGCAATTATAAAACATCGTGTTAAAAAGAATTATCGTATAGATGAAATTGATGATAAGCTAAGATCAGAACGCCTAAAACAGGAAGCAAAACTGATACATGATGCAAAAAATGCTGGTATCAGGACACCATACATCTATGATATTGACCTTAAAAATAAGTCATTAGTACTTCAAAAAATAGATGCAGTACAACTTAATGATATAATCATGAATACAACAGATTCAACACAATTGTATGACTTATTTATACAAATAGGATCTGATGTAGCATGTATGCATAGATGTGGTATTATTCATGGTGATCTTACAACAGCAAACATACTAATTGATTGTGATATGAATCCATACTTTATAGACTTTGGTCTTGGACGCTATAGTGAGCTTCTTGAAGATCAAGGAGTAGATCTTCTTGTATTTAAAAAATCATTAAAAACATTAAAACCAGAAATTTCAGATGAACTATTTAATAAAGTTCTTAAGGGTTATGATGATGTAAAAATAAAAAATAAGATTGATGAAATTGAAAAAAGAGGAAGATATCTATAAAAGGATACTAAAATTTCTTCTTTTATTTTTTACTCTCCCATTTTATACTTTTTCACTATTTTTTCCTTAGAACATTACAGTTGCAAGTATTGTTATGATACCAATTATCCAACAGTAAAATGCAAATATGTCAAGACTCCATCCTTCAATCATTTTAAGCAGTAGTTTGATTGATAAATATCCAAATATTACTGATGATAAAAATCCTGCAACAAGTACAAATGCTGATACATCGATTGTAACAATGTCTTTTATTTGTATTAATCCTGCACCAAGTACTGCTGGTATTGAAAGTATAAAGCTGTATCTTGCAGCATATTCACGGTTTAATCCTGCAAATAATCCTGCTGAAATTGTTGCACCTGATCTTGAAATACCAGGTAAAACAGCAAGACCTTGACATACACCTAAAGCTATTGCCTGTTTAAATGTCATGTCACGTTCTGTAATACTACCTGATTTATGTCTTTCTGACATGTATAGTAGTATACCTGTAATTATAAGGAAAACTCCAATAAAGAGTGTACCTCTAAATATTGTTTCAATAGCATCTTTAAATAATATTCCCATTATTCCTGTAGGGATTGTTGCTACAATTAATAGCCATGCAAATCTCTTTGCTGGAACCTCACGTATACCTTTAAGGAACACTTCTTTTGACTCTGTAAGGTCAAGAATACTTAGTATAAATCCCTTCAAGATATTGACAATATCCTTCCAGAAAACACTAAATATTGCAACTAGTGTACCAAGGTGAAGTATTGTATCAAATACTAGTGATGTTTCAACACCAAGAAGGTGTGGTACTAATACAAGATGTGCAGAACTACTAATTGGTAGAAATTCACTTATTCCTTGAACTGCTCCAAGGATAATTGCACTAATTAGATCTATCAATTAATTTATCCTCCTTTATTTATGTATTATAAAGAGAAGAATTTAAAATAAATATTTTTTTTAATAAATTCTAGAATTTTTATAATTGATAATAGTTTTCTTTGTTATTTTATTCATATGTTTTTATAATAGTAGGTTTTATCAATTAATTTCATAACTAGAGTAATTAATATAAAAAAAGTAAAAAAAAGTTGGGTGTTGAAGAGGTAGTATTAGACTTATAAGAAGTCTAACCATCCATATTTATCTTCAACTTTGTTATTTAATACATCAAAGAATGCATCTTGGATTTTTTTAGTTACAGGGCCACGTTTTCCTTTTCCTATTTTTATTTGATCTATTGATCTTATAGGTGAAAGTTCTGCTGCTGATCCTGTGAAGAATACTTCATCAGCAAGATATAATCTTTCTCTTGAGATTGTTTCTTCTTTTATTTCATATCCAAGATCTGTTGCAATTTTCATTACTGAATCTCTTGTAATTCCTCTAAGTACTGATGATCCAAGATCTGGTGTGTATAGTGTTTCATCTTCTACTAGGAATATGTTTTCACCTGATCCTTCTGCAACGTTTCCTGAGTAGTTTAGAAGTACACATTCTTTGTATCCATTGAGTGTTGCTTCCATTTTTGCAAGTTGTGAGTTCATGTAGTTTGATCCTGCTTTTGCAATGTTTGGCATTGTATCTGGTGCCATTTTTCTCCAGGATGATGTGCATACATCGATTCCTTGTTCGAGTGCATCTTCACCTAGGTATTGTCCCCAGCCCCATACAGCAATTACTGTTTCAACAGGACAGTTTAGTGGGTAAACTCCTAGTTCATTAAGTCCTCTAAATGCTATAGGACGGATGTAACATGATTTTATGTTGTTTATGTTTATTGTGTCTTTTACAGCTTCACAGAGTTCATCTACAGTGTATGGTATGTCCATTCTGTAAACTTTAGCTGAGTCGTGTAGTCTTTTCATGTGATCTTTTAGTCTAAATACTGCTGGACCATTTTCTGTATCATAACATCTTAATCCTTCAAATACGCTACTTCCGTAGTGAACTACGTGTGATAGTACGTGTATTTGTGCATCTTTCCAGTCAACTAATTCTCCGTTAAACCATATTTTTCCTGTTTCATCGAATGCCATTTTTATTGTTTCCTTTAAATTTTTATTATGTTTTTATATATGTTTTTTGTATAATATATAATTCTTTTAAAAAATTGTATTTTTTATAGTTTATTTGGTGTTTTTGTTTTTTATTTTAATCAATGTCTAAATTTTATTTTTTTATTCCTATTTTTTCTAGAAAACAGAAACCTTTATATATAACTTAAGATAAATTATTGAATAGAGCTTAATTTAAGCTCAAATTGAAAGTTATTTTTACACTGGGCTGGTGGTCTAGGGGTATGATACCTCCCTTACAAGGAGGGGATCAGGAGTTCAAATCTCCTCCGGCCCATTATACTTATAAAACTTATTTTAAATTCTAATTTTATATTGATTATTGTTTCAAATTCATTTTTTTATAGACTCTTTAGTTATAACTAATAAGTTATAACTTATAACTTATAATAAACTAAATATTTACAAAAACAGATAAAAACTACTCTAAATATCATATAAACTATCTAATAAAAGATTTTAAAAAAAATAAAAAAAAAGAATGAAATAAATATTTCTCCAGAGAAAAAACATTTAATTAACTAATCCACATTTTACATAGTCAAAGTTACAATTGAAATAATAATTGAAATGAAAAATATTATTCCACCTTTAAATATAAGATCTGAAACATTTCTATTAACAAGTGCCAGACCACCAAAACATACAATAGCACTAGTACAGATTCTACCAAGACCAGTATAAGGACCTGATGTAATCATACTAAAGATGTAAGATACAGCAGATGCAATAACAATAAGTAAAATCATATAAACAATCATATGTTCTTTGAAAAACTCAAAAGTTCCACTAAGATCAACACTAGATGCAGCATTTCTCACACCAGATGTATTAACACTAGGTCTATTAAAGCTAAATCCACTACCTGATGATCTTCTGCTAGATTTACTTCTGCTTCCTCCACCACGATTTAAACTAGGCATTCTACTACGAGCAGAATCAAAAGCATGAGATGAGCTACTACTATGTGAATCTAGACGTGCAGGACGACTAGGGGGTGTGTATGTATCATCATAATATCCATCATCATCATAGTCAACAGTAGGTTCAGATACAACAGTACGTTTTTGTGCATAATTTTTAGCAATCTTAATTAATCCTTTCCTATCAACTAATTTAATATTACGTTTCTGAGCATATAATGCACATCCATGAGTATAACTGCTGGTGGTAAAGATAATAATTTTTGATGCTCTAAGATTTCTGGCAGCTTTCTCCATATCCTTAATAACATCTAATCCAACCTTCCATGGTTCTTCATAGTTTTTACATGCAACAACCACGCCAACTTCACCAACATTTGTACTAAGGGTTCCATAAATATCAATAGTTTGATTTGCAACTCTGTAATTTTTAGTTACATTAAATCCACTATCATCCATAACAGCGGCAATAAATTTAATTAATTGTTCTTTTTCCAAAGTTTTCCCTCATTATACTTTTTGTTAATGTTAATTGAAGATTTAACATTTAAGTTGATTTATATCTTTATTTCTTTAAGTATTATATATTATCTATAATTTATATTAGATGGGAATTCATTATTCAAAAAATCATAATAAAAAACTAAACCATAATAAAACACCTAATAATAAAAATAATAATATGAAAATCTTAATAACTAACGATGATGGACTCAGCTCAGATGGAATACTTGCAGTAAAACAGGCAGTAGAAGATCTTGGTGAAACAACAGTAGTAGCACCACAATCACAACAAAGTGGAGTAGGACATGCAATAACACTAATGAAACCACTTCGTGTATTTAAAACAAAACTAAAAGATGGCTCATACGGCTATGCTGTAACTGGAACACCAACAGATTCACTAATAATGGGATCAAAATTCATAGTAGAAGGTGGACCTGACCTTGTAATATCAGGAATAAATGTTGGAGAAAATCTATCACGTTCCATAACAACATCAGGAACACTAGGTGCAACATTTGAAGCAGCATCATTTAAAATACCATCAATTGCAGTATCACTTGAAATTGACAGAGAAGATCTTAAATTTAAAAATGGACCTGAAGATATAGATTTCAGCTTTGCACAGAAAATTCTAAAAAAAGTAGCACGTAACGTTATAAAACATGGAATGCCAGAAGGAGCTGATATTCTTAACTTAAATATACCAGCAAATCCAGAATCTGAGGAAATTATACAGACAAAACTAGCAAATCGTATGTATTCAACAACTGTAGAAGAACGTCAAGATCCATATGGACATAACTATTACTGGATAAAAGGTGACATGTTAAAACAAGATGGTGAAGGAACAGATGTAAATACACTACACCAGCTACATCAACCTGTAATAACACCACTATCTGTTGATATGACAGCAGATGTTGATGTTAAAAAATGGATAGAATAGATGAAAAATCTAAACTATTCTCCTTAAAATTACTTTTTTTTATAATTACTTATTTTCTTACATTAATTCCCATAATATTATCATAGTTATTTTTAGCTATATCATATGCAATATATGCACTACCTATTGCACAGCTTTTTGATGTCATAATCTTAACTTCTGCAAGATCCTTAATTTGATCACTAATCATTCCTGCAATATCAATAGGCTTTCTCATACATCCACCAGATCCTGTTAATATTATACCATCAACAGGCTTTTTACTAATTCCATAAAGACCATAGATTTCCATAACAATACTCATAACCATACAGTCAATAGCAACAAGAGCATCTTTATCACCATTTGCTGCTTTTGATATAATTTCATCTTTAACTTTTGTAACCTTTGAATCTACTCCCGCAATTTTTGACACTCCTGCATGTGAGAAGCATTCATTTGATGTTTTAAGACCAGCATCAATTTGGCGCATCATTTCAAGGTCAATAGGACCATGAATAAAACCCATAGCACCAAGACATGCATCAATAGCACCACGTATCTTACCATCTTCAACTAGAATAGAGACAGTATTTGAGCTAATATCTGCAATTATCATATTTTTAAATCCTGTCTGTTTATATGCATAGTATGAAAGACTTACCTTCTCTGCACTTGCACAGTGTGAATAGCTTAATCTAAAACGTTCATCAAGCCATTTGCAGTCTCTGTGAAGACCTGGAAGCATAACTGTTTTAATACCTAATCTTTCAATATCCTCATAAACTTTACTTCCACCACCAACACGTTTACCAATACCATTTATTGATTTTATTCCACGTTCTTTAACATCACCAAGTGGTGTTATTTCTGTAAGATCATCACCCATAGAGTATGTCATACAAAGAAGGTTAATATCATCAATGTCAATAAATTTTGTTATTTCATCATAAAATGTAACATCACCACATGCTAGTTTATCACGTGCAAGTTTAAAAAATCCAGCATCACATCCATCCTCATCTAGTATCTGAAATGACACTGCTGTTGTACTATGATCCATTCCAACATAATATCCCATAATAATTCTATTCTCCTAGTTTATTTTTTTTGTAGTAAAGTAATTTATTTTATTAAAAATTAGTTTTTTCTTTTAGTTTAAAATTATATTTTTTAATTAAGTTTCATTTAAAAATTAGATCTAATTAATTATTGGGGTTTAAAGTTTTTAAGTAGTAAAAAAAAGAGAAAATAGAAGTTAATCTATTCTTCTTTTTGTAATCCACAAGCAATTCTTAATTGTTTACCTACGG
This sequence comes from Methanosphaera sp., assembly GCF_022768985.1. Lineage (NCBI taxonomy): Archaea > Methanobacteriati > Methanobacteriota > Methanobacteria > Methanobacteriales > Methanobacteriaceae > Methanosphaera > Methanosphaera sp. Next base: position 33,395 of record NZ_JALEKL010000004.1, read on the forward strand.
TTTCGATTTGTTCTTCACTTTCGATTCTTCTTTGTGTGTATAATCTTGGGTATGCATTTTCACTGTCTACAGCGAATTCTGTTGCAAATGTACCGTCTTGGATTTCTTTAAGAATTTCTTTCATGTTAGCTTTTGCTTCTTCTGTAATTACTCTGTCTCTTCTTGTAAGTCCACCGAATTCTGCGGTGTTACTTACATCATGCCACATGTTTCCGAATCCTTTTTCATAGATTAAATCTACGATAAGTTTCATTTCGTGACAGGTTTCAAAGTATGCCATTTCTGGTTTGTATCCAGCTTCTACAAGGGTTTCAAATCCAGCTTTGATAAGTGCTGTTAATCCACCACAAAGAACTGCTTGTTCTCCGAATAAATCTGTTTCAGTTTCTTCTCTGAATGTTGTTTCTACTACTCCAGCTCTTGTAAGTCCTGTTGCTTTTGCCATTTCTATTGCAATATCGAATGCGTTTCCTGTTGCATCTTGTTCGATAGCTATGAGACCAGGAATTCCGAATCCTTCTTCGTATGTTTGTCTTACTTTTGATCCAGGACCTTTAGGTGCTACCATTGTTACGTTTACATCTTCAGGTACTCTTATACGATTAAAGTGGATGTTGTATCCGTGTGAGAATGAAATTGTGTTACCTGCTTCGAGGTTGTCTTTGATTTGGTTTTCAAATACATCTTTTTGAATTTCATCAGGGATAAGTATGTGTATGATGTCTGCTTCTTTTGCTGCTTCTTCGATTGTTTTTACTGTTAATCCGTCAGCTTCTGCTTTTTTCCATGAGTTTCCGCCTTCTCTTAATCCCATAACAACGTTTAATCCGCTGTCTTTCATGTTAAGAGATTGACCTCTTCCTTGACTTCCATATCCAATAACTGCTACTGTTTTATCTGCTAAAACATTTGTGTTTACATCGTCATCATAATAAAGTTTCATTTTATCGAGTACTCCTTTTAAGTTTAAATAAAATCTCTAGATTTATTTTTATTATAATTTTATATTCCAAATTAAATTGTATATAAATTTTATTGTATACAAAATATACTATGTTTTTTAAGTTATATAAAACAATTTACTAAAATATAAAAATTAAATAAAACCTATGAAAGAATACTTAATTAAACATTAAAAATAAATTATATGATTTATATGAAAAACTTAAAATTAAACAATCAATATGACACAAAAAACATACGTAATCATCCAACAATAAGACAGGTACAGATAATTGAAAATAAGCCAAATTTTCCAATAAGTTGGCTTAATATCCAGGGCTATTGTGAATATTGTCTGTATCTTGAAAAGTTTCAGGGAATAACTAGATCTGCAACAAAGCAAATGATTGCAGGAACAAAACAACATAACAAACTAGAGGCTGAATTTAAAGAAGATGCTGAAGTTAAAACACTTGATGAGATAATAACACAATCACAAAGTGAATCTGTTCTTTCTCGTGAATTTTTTGTAATAAGTCCAAAATATGGAATACGTGGATTTATCGATGAAATATGGCTTGAACCTGATCGAATTGTAATAATTGATGATAAACCATCAGATAAGGCATATATGTCAATGAAAAATCAGGTATATGCATATGCTCTTGCATATGAAGATATGATGGATGTAGATGATCGAGATATTACAGTTGCACTTAGAACATCAACAACAGGTGAAATATTCTGGTCTGATAAATTTAGTAGTGAAAATAGGGAGCATATTAAAGGTGTAGTTGAACATGTGCAAAATCTTATTTCTATGAAAGATGAGTTTATTTCAACTGAAAATCCTAATAAATGTAATGCTTGCCGTTTTAATGATGTGTGTAATCAGATGCAAAATTAGATAATAATCATAAAAATAGTTTTACAAAAAAAAAGGTGGATAAAATAAAAAAATAGTAAAAAAGAGAGTTAAACCCTATAATGTATTAGGTCCTCTTTTTATTGCTGTTACTCCTGTTTTAACAACTTCTTTTAGTCCATATGGACGTATTAGGTCAAGAAGTGCATTGATTTTTGATGGTTCTCCTGTAATTTCAATTGTTAATGATTCAGGTGTTACATCAACAATATGTCCACGGAAGATTTCTGCATACTGAATAACTTCAGATTTAGCTTTTTCATCTTCTGCACTAACCTTAATTAATACAAGTTCTCTTTTTATTGTAGTTTCAGGTGTAAGTTCACGTACTTTAATAACTTCTATAAGTTTATTTAATTGTTTTGTGATCTGTTCTACTACCTGTTCATCACCTGTTGTTGTTATTGTAATTCTTGATATTGCAGGATCATCAGTTTTTCCAACAGTAATGTTGTCAATATTAAATTTTCGTCTTGTAAATAGTCCTGATACTCTTTGAAGTACTCCAGGTTTATTTTCTACAAGTATACTTATTGTATGTTTTTCATTATTCATCTTTAACATCCCACAATTTTAATCCTCAGTTTTATATGTACCGAGTATGTTTGTAATTTTCTCACCAGGTGGTGCCATTGGAAGAAGTTCTGATGGATCGATAATTGCATCAATTACTGTAGGTTCTCTGTTTTTAAATGCAGTTTCTATTGCTTCTTTTAGTTCACCAGGACGTTCTATACGTACACCTTCTATTCCATATGAATCTGCAAGTTTTACAAAGTCAGGTTTTGGTGTCATTTTTGTCTGTGATATTCTGTTGTTGTAGTAGAGTACCTGCCATTGATATACCATTCCAAGGTATCTGTTATCAAGTATACATGTTACAACTGGAAGATCATATTCTTCTATTGTTGCAAGTTCTTGAAGTACCATCTGGAATCCTCCATCTCCAACTACTGCAAGTACATTTTCATCAGGTTTTGCAACTTGTGCTCCTATTGCTGCTGGGAATCCATATCCCATTGTTCCAAGTCCTCCTGATGATAGGAATGTTCTTGGATTTTTAGCTTTAAAGTAGTGTGCCATCCACATCTGGTTTTGTCCAACATCTGTTGATACGATTGTTGTTGGTGTTATTGCTTCCATTATTTCTTTAATACATTCTTGTGGTTTTAGTATTCCATCATCAAATGTCATCTTAGGATGGTATGCTTGGTTGTTTGCAACTACTTTATCTGTCCATCCATTGTTGTTTGGATTTCTTATTTCATTGTTAAGATCACATAGTACTTCTTTTGCATCTCCTACAATAGGATAGTCTACTGGTATGTTTTTACCTATTTCTGCAGGGTCAATGTCAATTTGTATTTTAACTGCATTTTTTGCAAATTCTGATACTTTTCCTGTTGTACGATCTGAGAATCTGCATCCTATTGCAATTAGACAGTCACAGTCTACTACTGCATTGTTTGTTGATTCAAGTCCGTGCATTCCAAGATGTCCTATTGCTAGTGGATGATCTTCATCAATTGCTCCTTTTCCCATGAGTGTTGTTGCAACAGCAATATTTGCTGCTTCTGCAAATTTAAGAAGTTCTTCTGATGCATCAGAGTTTATTACTCCTCCACCTGCAATTATTATTGGTTTTTGACTTTCTTCTATTACTTTTATTACTCTTTTAATTTGTCTTGGATTTCCAACTATTGTAGGATTGTATCCTGGAATATCAAATAGACGTTCCATGTCCTCTTTTGTTACTTCATTTTCAAGTACATCTTTTGGTACATCAACTACAACTACTCCTTTTCTTCCTGTTGATGCAATGTGGAATGCTGCATCTATTGTTTCTGGTAGTTTTTCTGATTTTCTTGGCTGGAAATTTGCCTTTGTTATTGGCATTGTAAGTCCTATTGTGTCAACTTCCTGGAATCCATCTGTTCCTATGAAGTTTGAATTTACCTGTCCTGTTATTGCAACAACTGGTACAGAGTCAATATTTGCTGTTGCAATTCCTGTTAGTAGGTTTGTTGCTCCAGGTCCTGATGTTGCAAAACATACTCCTGGTTTTCCTGATACTTTTGCATATCCATCTGCAGCATGTGCTGCTGCTTGTTCATGTCTTACTAGGATGTGTTTAAGGTCTGAGTCATATAGTGCATCATATAGTGGTAGGAGTGATCCTCCTGGATATCCAAAGACTGTATCTGTACCATTTTGTTTTAGTTTTTCTAGTAGTGCTTCACTTCCATTCATTTTAATTTATCTCCATCTGTATTTTTTTTGTGTTATCTCTCTTATTTATTAAAAAAATTGTTTATTATTTTCCCCTTTATAGTGGTTTTGCTCCTCTTGTTATTGCAGTTATTCCTGTTTTAACTACTTCTTTTATTCCATATGGACGAATTAAGTCTGTCAAGGCATTAATTTTTGGTACATCTCCTGTTATTTGTATTGTAACTGTTTTTGGTGTTACATCTACAACTTGTCCACGGAAGATTTTGGTATACTGGATTACTTCAGATTTAGCTTTTTCATCTGGCGTATTTACTTTAATTAATGCAAGCTCTCTTTTTATTGTATTTTCAGGACAAAGTTCACGTACTTTAATAACTTCTATAAGTTTGTTTAATTGTTTTGTGATCTGTTCAAGTACATGATCATCACCTGTTGTTGTTATTGTAATTCTTGATATTGCAGGATCATCAGTTTTTCCAACTGTAATACTGTCAATGTTAAATTTTCGTCTTGTAAAAAGTCCTGATACTCTTTGGAGTACTCCAGGCTTGTTTTCTACAATTACACTTATTGTATGTTTATGATCTGTCATTTTTCTATTCACCTCTATTTAAAGTTGTACTGCATATTGTCAAGCTTATCTCCTGGTGGTACAATAGGTACAAGTTCATCTTCATCTATTGCAATTTCAATTACTGCAGCTTCACGTGATTTTACAACATCTTTTAATGTTTCTTGAAGTTCTCCAGGTTTTGTTACTACCTCACCCCTAATTTTATATGCTTCTGCAAGCTTTACAAAGTCTGGTGTTTGTGTAAGTTTTGTTGCATATACATGGTCATTGAAGAGTCTTTGAAGTTGTGATACCATTCCAAGATATCTGTTGTTTAAAACACATATTATGACAGGCAAGTCATTTTCACGTATTGTTGCAAGTTCTTGTGATACCATCTGGAATCCTCCATCACCTACTATTGAAACAACAGTTTCATCAGGTTTTGCAAACTGTGCTCCTATTGCTGCTGGAATTCCAAATCCCATTGTTCCAAGACCACCTGAGGATATGAATGTTCTAGGTTTTCTACTTTTAAAGTAGTGTGACATCCACATCTGGTTTTGTCCTACATCTGTTGTGATGATTGTATTTTCATCTAATGCATCCATTAAATCTTGAATTACACGTTGTGGTTTTAGTGGAATGTCTGTGTAGTTTGTGAAGTCTTCAGGATAGTCTACATTTGTTATGTGTTCATTCCATGTAGGTTTTTTAACTTCCATCTGCTCAATTAACTCTGTAAGTACTACTTTTGCATCTCCTACTATTGGTATGTCAATTTCTATTGTTTTTCCAATTTCTGCTGGATCTACATCAATTTGTATTCTTGTTGCATTTGGCGTGAAATCTTCTATTGAACTTACACTTCTATCTGAAAATCTGCATCCTATTGTTATTAGACAATCACATTCAACAAGTGTTTTATTTGCACTGTTTCGTCCATGCATTCCTATTGTTCCAAGTGCTAATGGATGTGTTTCATCCATTGCTCCTTTTCCCATAAGTGTTGTTGCAACAGGTATGTTTGTCATTTCTGAGAATTTTCTTAATTCATTATATGAATTTGATAGAATTACTCCTCCACCTGCTAGTATTACTGGTTTTTTAGATTCCTTAATTGCTTCTATTGCTTTTCTTAACTGTTTTTTATGCCCTTTCATTGTTGGCTTATATCCTGGTAAGGCTGTGTTAGGCTTGATGCTTTCATCTACTTCTTCTTTAAGTACATTTGCTGGGAAGTCTATAACTACAGCTCCTGGTCTTCCTGTTGATGCAATATAGAATGATTTATCAACGATTTCATTGATTTTATTTACATCTCTTGGCTGGTAGTTGTGTTTACTTATAGGCATTGTTATTCCTATTGTGTCAACTTCTTGAAATACATCTTTTCCAATTAAGTTTGTTGCAACTTGTCCTGTTAGTGCCACTATTGGTGATGAGTCCATGTGTGCTGTTGCAATTCCTGTAATTGTATTTGTCACCCCAGGTCCTGATGTTGACAAGCACACACCGACTTTTCCTGATGCTCTTGCATATCCATCTGCAGCATGAGCTGCTGCTTGTTCGTGTCTTACTAGTATGTGATCAATATCTGATTCACATAGTGCATCATAAAATGGAAGCAATACTCCTCCTGGATATCCAAAGATTGTATCTACTCCATTTTCTTTAAGTTTTTTAATTAATAGTTGGCTACCATTCAATTTTAACACCTAATTTAAAAAAATTTATAAATTTTTAAGGTTTTATTTTATTATATATTTACATCTGTTTTTTATAAGAATTATATTTTAACTATAATATTATGTCTCTAACTTTTTTTTTGTGAAGTTTCATATTTTTTCATGTTTATGATATAAAATTAAAAATAGAACATAAAATAAACATATATATTAATAGATTATAGAAATTGAATATTTTTTCTTTATTTAATAATAGAAAGAATAATATTTTATTCTATAAATAGAAAAATGAAAAAAATTATTAATTTTAAAAATAAATTATGGAATCCAAAGTTGTGGAGTGTGAATAAATGAAGATATTAGTTGTTGGTAGCGGTGCAAGAGAACATGTTATTGCTAAAAAATTAAGTGAAAATGCAGATGTTTATACATATATGGGACGTAAAAATCCTGGACTACGTGATGTATCAGTAGATTATATGGTAAATGATGAATCAGACTTTGATGCTATTGTTAAATTTGCAAAAGATATGGAAGTTGACATTGCATTTATTGGACCTGAAGCACCTCTTGAAATGGGTATTGTAGATACTCTTAAAGCTGAAGGTATTGAATCTGTAGGGCCTGTAAAAAGTGCAGCACAAATTGAAACAAACAAAGCATTCATGAGAGAATTATTTGAAACATATGATATACCAGGATCAATTAAATATGGTACATTCTATGACCTAGATGATGCATATGCATTTATTGATGATTTTAATGAACCTGTTGTAATAAAACCTATTGGATTAACAGGTGGAAAAGGAGTTAAAATCGTTGGTGATCAACTCAAAGATAATGAAGAAGCAAAAGAATATGTAAAAGAAATCTTTGACCAGAAAATGGGAGGATTCAGTGGAGTAGTAATAGAAGAATTACTAATAGGTGAAGAATACACAATCCAAGCATTTGTAGATGGAAAAAATCTAGTTCCAATGCCAGCAGCACAAGATCATCCACATGCATTTGAAGGAAATAAAGGACCAATAACAGGTGGAATGGGATCATACACAGATACAGGAGCTCTTCTTCCATTTTTAACACAAGAAGAATATGATCAATCAGTAGAAATCATGCAAAAAACAATTGATGCAATAGCACAACAAGAAGAACCATACAAAGGAATCTTATATGGACAGTTCATGATAACAAAAGATGGACCAAAAGTAATAGAATACAATGCAAGATTTGGAGATCCAGAATCAATGAATGTATTAAGTCTTCTTGATGATGATCTATCAAAAATAGCACAACAAATAGTAGATGGAACACTTGAAGATGTTAAATTTATGGACAAAGCATCAGTATGTAAATATGTAGTACCAGATAACTATCCTGCAACAAAAGCAGCAGATACAATAGTTGAAGTAGATAGTGATGCAATAGCACAAAAAGATGCAGATCTTTTCTATGCAGCAGTATATGCAGATGAAAATGATGATGTAAAACTTACATCTTCAAGAGCAATGGCAGTACTTGCAATACGTGATACAATAGATGAAGCAGAAGCAGCATGTGAAGAAGCAATAGGCTTTATTGATGGTGAAGTATATCACAGATCAGATGTTGCAACAAAAGCATTACTTGATGAGAAAATGGAACATATGAAAAATGTAAGAGGATAAGATTAAGGGGAAGATTTATTTAAGATTTTCAACACCTCTTCTCTTTTTCTCTTTTTATAACATTTTAATTTAGCAAATCATAATTTTCATATCGTATTTTTTAAAATAAAAACAACTATCATTTAATTTTCATAAAAATTAAGTAATGAATTATAAAATGTTTATTAAAAGAAGACTAACAAATATAAATATTATTTATTAAATAAAACTATAATTTCAAATTAATAATTTTATACTTTGACATGCGAAAAAATCTGAACTTTAAAAGGGGAATTTTTCACAAAAATAAGGGGAAATAAAAAAAACACTATATTTAACACAAAAAATAACTTTTAAGGATGTAATAGAATATGAAACATTTATTATCAATGTCTGATGTAAAAGACGATGTAGAAACAATACTAAGCATAGCTGAAGATCTTAAATCAGGAAAAATCAATGAAAAACCACTAGAGGATAAATATCTTGGAATGATCTTTGAGAAATCTTCAACAAGAACAAGAGTATCATTTGAAGTAGGTATGCATCAACTTGGAGGAACACCACTATATCTTTCAAGTAAAGACTTACAACTTAACCGTGGAGAACCAATATCTGATACAGCACGTGTACTTTCAAGATTCCTAGATTGTATAATGATTCGTGCAAAAAGCCATGCAAATGTAGAAGAACTTGCAAAATATGCAACAATACCCGTAATTAGTGGACTTACAGATAAAGAACATCCATGTCAAGCATTTGCAGATCTTCTTACAATTAAAGAATACAAAGGAGATTTCAATCGTAAACTTGTATTTGTTGGTGATGGAAACAATGTATGTAACTCACTTCTTCTTGCATCAGCATATGTAGGAATGGATATGACAGTAGCATGTCCAGAAGGATATGAACCTGATGAGGAAATATTTAATGAAGCAGTAAGTGAAGCTGAAAAAACAGGTGCAAAAATAGAAGTAGAACACGATATAAACAAGGCAGTTGAAGGTGCAGATATACTCTATACTGATGTATGGGTAAGTATGGGTGATGAAGCAGAACAACAAGAACGTGAAGAAGTTTTCAAACCTTTCCAAATCAATGCTCAACTACTATCTCAGGCAAATGATGGTGCAATAGTAATGCATTGTCTTCCTGCAATACGTGACCAGGAAATTACAGATGAAGTAATGACATCACAACAATCTGCAATATGGGATCAAGCAGAAAACAGACTACATGCACAAAAGGCAATATTATATCACATACTAAAAGAAGAATAAGAAAAACTACTTTCTTTTAGATACTATCTTAACCTTCACCCCTTATTTTTTTTTAATAACTTTTTTTTTAAGATAAAAATTGTAAAATAAGATTTTTTTTTATAGAAATAAAAATAGAATCAAAAAAAAAGAAAAAATATTTGAAGTTTTTAATATTTATTTATGTGCAGCATCATTTCCAAAGTTATAATGACATTTATAGCAATAATATGGATATTCTTTTCCACAAACACGTATAACACTTCTACTTTTACATGATGGACATATTCTTACCTCATCACAATCACTTTTTTGTGTTGAAAATGCTACTTCTGATGCAACATGATTAAGACCATGACTTTCAAGAGTACTAATTATACTATCTGGTGGTGTAGTTGTGTCTGTTGATATAGTATTACTTCCATCCATAGTTGCTGCTGCTGTCATACCCATCATCATCAAAGAAAAAAGTATAACAGCCATGATAGTAGTGATTTTATTTAATTTAACCATATTTTTTCACCTCTCAGATTGAAAAAACTATTTTTAAATGTTTATATTCAATATATGAAAAAGTAACAACTTTTTTTCATCTAATTACAAGTATATACTTACTTTTTATTATAAATAAGGGATTAATTGTTGATAAATTAAGGATTATTAAATTTTTTCTATAAACTTTTTTTAAAATACTTTAATATAAATAATCTATTTACTAAATAAAAGATAAAAAAATAAAATATAGAAGACTTTTATCTTAAAGTGCTTTACTTTTTTTATATATAGAATAAAAAAATTGAATATATTAAGGGTGAAAAATTAGAATGTTATCAAAAAGAATTATTCCATGTCTTGACTGTGATTTACAAGTACCAGAAGGACGTGTAGTTAAAGGAGTTGAATTTAAGGAAATTAAGTATGCGGGAAATCCTGTAGAACTTGCAACACGTTACTACAATGAAGGTGCTGATGAAATTGTACTTCTTGATATTACAGCATCACATGAACGTAGATCTACAATGGTAGATGTTATAGAAAAAACTGTTGAAAATGTATTTGTACCAATCTGTGTTGGTGGAGGAATACGTGAAGTTGATGATTATGTACGTATGCTTAAAGCAGGGGCAGATAAATGTTCAACAAATACATCAGCAATCAAAGATCCAACACTTATAAATCGTGCATCAGAAGTTGTTGGAAGTCAAGCATGTGTTATTGCAATTGATGCAAAAAGACGCTATGTGGAAGATCCAAAGGAATCTGATGAACATAATATTGTAGAAACAGATGAAGGATACTGCTGGTTTGACTGTAGTATTTATGGTGGACGTGAATTTACATCAATTGATGCAATCAACTGGGCTATTGAATGTGAAGAACGTGGTGCTGGTGAAATTCTTCTTACAAGTATGGATGGAGATGGAACAAAAGCAGGATATGATCTTGAACTTACACGTGCAATAAGTGAAAATGTATCAATACCTGTTATTGCATCAGGTGGAGTTGGAAATCCAGAACATATCTATGAAGCATTTAGTGAAGCTAAAGCTGATGCTGCTCTTGCTGCAAGTATCTTCCACTTCCATGAATATTCTATTGGAGAAGTTAAAGAATACTTAAAACAGAAAAATATACCTGTAAGAATATAAAAACTTAAATTCAAATAATCATATAAAAATTAAAAAAAAAATAGTTAGTGATTGACAATGACACTTATAGTAAACATACCAACATATGAAGGAATCGTAGTAGCAGCAGATAGTAAACAAGTACAAACACAAAACGGAATGCTAATGCGAGCTTCAACAAACATAACAAAGATATTTGAAATAAACAATAAAACAATAGCATCACTTGCTGGTCTTGCATTTTTTGAAAGAACACCTGGTAGATATGATAATGTAGCAGATTATATCAATGAATATGCACAAACAACAGATGATACAACAACAGTAAAAGAGATTGCACAGGGATTATATCAATATATTCTTGATCGTTATCCTATAGAAAAACAGATGGAAATAGCAGAAGAAACACTTAAAACACAGGCTGCTATGGCTGGTGATGAAATTATATCTATTACCAGATTCTGTCAATCTCTTAAATTTAAAGCACAAGATAATGAAGGAAATATAAAGGAAGGATATTATAACTTAGAACCTGTAAATATCATGGTTAGTGGATATAATGAAAATAATGAAACTGAAGTTTATGAGATGAGAATTCCAGGTTCTATTGAATTAAAACGTGGACCTAATGATTATGGTTGTACATGGATTGGACAGGGTGATGTTGTAGCACGTTTAGTTCTAGGATATGATGGACGTATGCTTAATACACCAATTTTCCAGGAAATACTACAAACACACAGCCAAGAAGAACTTATTGGACAGATAAGAAATGTTGAATATAATGTTTCATGGAATCTTCTACCTCTTCAAGATGCAATTGACATGGCAGTATTTCTAATTAAGACAACAGAAACTATGCAGAAGTTCTCCTGTGGAATTATTGGTGAAAATACTGAAATTCCAGCAGTTGGTGGTCCTATTGATGTTGCAGTAATCACAAAAAATGATGGAATTAAGTGGATTAATCGCAAAGAACCATACTTCCCTGATGAATAAAAGAAAATATTTGATCTTCCCTTCTCCCTAAACTTTTTTTCTTTTTTTTTGTGAATTTCATATTTTTTAATATAAACTTTTAAAGGATGGTAATGATATTTTGATAGAAAATAATTTTAGTATAGATTCATGTGAATATAGTGGAGATTTTAATTTAAAGTTAACACTCATGACAGGTCAAACATCACAAGTTCCATGGACTAGGTATGATGATGCATATTATGAGGTATTATGTGTAGATGGATGTGACATTTTAGTTAAAATAAAACAAGAGAATGTAAATAATACACTGGAGGTATCATATTTTAGCCGTGAATATGATGTAGATGATGAATTAGTAAGGCAGAAACTATTCTACTTATTTGACTTAGACTACCAGATGGATGATTTCTATGGATTTCTAGATGAAAATCCTGAAATATCACAAATATCACAATTTAACAAGGGACTTAGAATATTTAAGGCAGAAAGTCCATTTGAATGTATAATATCATCAATATCATCAGCAAACAACTCAATAAAAAGATGGACAAAATCAATGCAACAAATACGACAAAATCATGGAAACTACATAGAATATGGAAATAGAAAATACCATAAATTTCCAGATGAGACAACATTCCTAAAAATAGCAGAAGAAGATCTTAAAAGTTATGGAGTAGGATATAGAAGTCCATACATGATAAATACAACAAAACAAATACTAGAAGATGATAATTTTCATAATGAAATATTTAACATGACATATCCTGATGCATATAAAAAACTACTACAACTACCTGGTGTAGGACCTAAAGTTGCAGACTGCATACTACTATATGGATATGATAAACCACAAGCATATCCTACAGATGTATGGATTAATAGAATAACAACACACATCTACTTTGATGATGCGAAAATATCAAATAAAAAGATTATGAAATTTGCACAAGAGAAATTTGGAAAATATGCAGGATATGTACAATTATATCTTTTCAATTATGCACGAAACTCAAAACTACTAGATAAACTTAAAAAATAGCCATAATTAAATTTTAATTTAAAATAAAAATAAAGAAATGTATTTTAGGGGGTGAAGGGAATTCAGAATGAATAGTTCATAAATTCTAATATGTAGTTATATAATTAATAGTATATTAATCTTATTGATTTTTTATCAACTTTTTTTTAAATAAATATAAAAATTAAATACTTATTTATTCATCTGTTATGATAACTTTTTCCATAACATCGCCAGCTCTTATTGCGAAAACAACATCCATACCTTCAATAACTTGTCCAAATACTGTGTGAACTCCGTCAAGGTGTGGTTGTGGGCTGTGTGTTATAAAGAATTGACTTCCACCTGTATCTTTACCAGCATGTGCCATTGATAATGCTCCTGCTGTGTGTTTGTGTGGGTTGTTTTCTGTTTCACATTTAATTGTGTAACCAGGTCCACCTGTACCGTCTCCTCTTGGACATCCACCTTGGATTACAAAGTCAGGAATAACTCTGTGGAATGTAAGTCCATCATAAAATCCTTCTTTTGCTAATTTTTCAAAGTTTGCTACAGTTCCAGGTGCTTCATTAGGGAATAATTCTAATGTAATGTCACCTTTTTGTGTTTTAATAACAGCTTTTTTCATTATATTATTTCTCCTGTATAAATTTATATTAATATTATATTTGTTTATATAAGTTTATTTTTATATATTATTACAGTTTTTTAGTAAATTTTATACTTAATTGAAAATAAAATATTAATTATCATGGCAAATCACATAAATAATACTATAATATGATAAATATGGGAAGAGATTTGACCATTAAATAAAATATTAAAAGAAAAAAAAGTTTTTAGCAATAAATCGATAAAAGCGAAGAATTTAAAAATTGGAGGTAATTTTTTTGAATTCTAAAGAAATAAAAGACACAACAAATAACTATGTAATGAACACATATGGACGTTATGACCTAGTTATTGATCATGCACATGGAAGTGTAGTGTATGATAAAGATGGAAATGAATACATAGACACTGTAGCTGGTATAGCTGTTAACAACATTGGACACACACACCCAAAAGTAGCAGAAGTAATTAAACAACAAGCAGAAAAAATGATACATGTTTCAAACCTCTACTACACACAAGAACAGGCAGACTATGCAAGACGATTAGTTGAAAAATCACCACATGACAAAGTATTTTTTGCAAACAGTGGAGCAGAAGCAAATGAAGCTGCAATAAAACTTGCACGTAAATACACACATAAAGGTGAAATTATATCAATGATTGATTCCTTCCACGGAAGAACACTTACAACAATCACAGCAACAGGACAGCCTAAATACCAGAAAGGATTCGAACCATTACCAGCAGGATTTAAACACGTAGAATATAACAACATAAAACAAGTAGAAGATGCAATAACAGATCAAACAGCAGCAGTGCTTGTAGAACCAATCCAGGGAGAAAGTGGTGTACGTGTACCTGATGAAGATTATCTTCCAAAACTAAGACAATTATGTGATGAAAAAGGAATACTTCTCATATTTGATGAAGTACAAACAGGATTTGGACGTACAGGTAAATTCTTTGCATCAGAAATTACAGGTGTAGTACCTGATATTACAACATCAGCAAAAGCAATAGCAGGTGGAATTCCAATGGGAGCAATGCTTGCAAGTGATAAAGTAGCATCAGCATTTAAACCTGGAGATCATGCATCAACATTTGGTGGAACAGCACTAGCATGTAGCGTTGCATCATGTGTACTTGACATCTTTGAAGAAGAAGAACTTGTTAAAAAATCACATGAAAATGGTATTTACTTCAGAGAAAAACTCAATGCATTAAAAGAAAAACATTCATGCATCAAAGATGTACGTGGACACGGTCTAATGAATGGTGTAGAAGTAGATGCAGACTGTTCTGAATTTGTAGCAGAAGCACAAAAAAGAGGAGTTTTAATCAATGTTGCAAATGGTAATGTAATAAGATTAGTACCACCTCTTAACATTACAAGAGAACAACTTGATAAAGTTGTAGATGTAATTGATGAAATACTACCATAACTACAACAAAGAACAAGATTTTTATCTATAAAAAAAGGAAGAAGTTGAGAAGTTGAAATAATTAATTTTCTATTTTTCAATTATTTCTTTTAAAACTATTTTTTTTTATTATTAAATTATTTTTTATTCATCATCCCAGATTATGATCTTTTCAAATTCTGGATATTTTTCCACAAATTCAATAGTATAATCAAGTGGAAGTCTAAATTTCTCAGATTCTCTATACTCTTTATGTGTTTTCATATGAGGTTCTGATGTATTCATAAGAGTTTTCATCTGCTTATTGAATGAATCATCACTATATGGGGAATGGAAACCCCAGAAAGCATAAGGAACAAGCACATCAGGATGTTCAAGTTGGAAGATATAAATCTTATCCTTAATTTCCTCAAAATACTTCCAGTTAACCTTAAATCTAAGTGGATCTTCTTTTGCATTTTCAGAATATAATTGTCTATGTTTTCCCATGAAAAATCACCTCTGTATATACAATAAATATAACCATCAAAGCATATTATCTTTTGTATTTAAGAGGAAATACCAAAAAATAATTCTTATAAATGGACTTTATATGCTTATTAGGAGATGTTTTAGCTAATTTAGTTATTATAACTTTTAACTTATAAGTTATAACTTATAACTAAATTAAAAATAAAAAAAAGTCATAAAATCAGCTTAGAAATAAAAAATCAATAAATAAAATTTCTTTAAAATAAGTTAGTTATTATTATATATTTTTGTTGTTCTTTGTATTTATATTTTTTCTTTGTTTTCATAAAAAATATTGCATATAGTCTTTAATTGTTTATTTTCTGATAAAATTAGTTTTTATCTCTATTTTCGTCGATTAAGTTGTTTATTTTTGTTAAAATTAATATAAATTAAATATCTTCAAAATAAGTAAGTAATTATATTATATGTTTATTGTTTTTAATATTTATATTTTTAGTTAATTTATAAAAGAAATGTAGATTTTATGTTAATTATTTTATCTTTGGAGAAATTTAGAATAAAAGAGTAGTTTATTAGGTAAATTTATGTATTGATAATAGTAAGTATTAATAAAAAGAGTGTTCATACTATAAGTAGCAACCCTGAATTTAGAGTTAAATTTTCAGAGTTGAATCTTAAATAAGGAGCCTTTTTTTAACGGATCTTAAGACTCCTTATTTAAATAGTATAATGTAATTAAAGTAGAACTTCTACATTACATATAATAGTTTAGTAATCTCTATTATATACTATTATTGTTAATGTTGAAACTACTTTTTTTGCTTACTTCTATGAGTTAATTTGGAATTTATAAAAGATAAATAGGAAACATATCTAGATTTTAGAATGTATTGGTATTGTCATGTAATATTCAAATTAATATCTAATCTATATAATTTTATTACATTTTAGTAAAAATTATAGTAATTAATTTCAATAAGTTAGAGTTAAAATTAAAAAATTAAAATTCTAACTGTTAATAAAATTCTTTGAACTTGATTAAAATCTTAGAATCCAATATTAATAAAAAGTGTTGAAGTTACATAAAAATAAAAGATCTGTTTTTAATAAAATGATGTTGAATCAAAAAATAAAAAATTCACATCATAATCAAGGATAGATTAAAATGAACAATAAAAATAGAGGAATACGTTTTAGTGGAACATATAGTGAGTTAAATTGTAAAAGATTCAAAGTTTTTAAAGAAAAAACAGGAAAAAATATATCTGATATTATTGAATTAGTTGGTATGCATTTACCTGGATTATATTCAGAAAATAAAATATATGAACAAACAATTTTAGAAAGAGATCTTTATCATTATAAAAAAGCTTTAAATGATTCTAAAAAATATGTAAAAAATATGGAAAATAAAGTCTTTAAAACTGAAGCTAGATTAAAAGCAATAAGTAATGACTTTGATGATTTTAAAAATAAATTAACTGATAAAGAGGAAGAAGCTATAAAACATGTAATTAAAATTTTATCTTATAAATTAAAAATAAAATTAGAACATAATATCTCTTTATATGATCCTGAATTAAGAAATTTTGCTAAAGAACAGTGTATTCGATGGAATTCTAATTTAAATCAAGTAAATTTCATTGTTGAAAATATTTTAAATGGATCTATTGATATTGACGATGTTTTAACATCTTCATTTGAAAATATTGAATTAGAAGATAGTAATTTAGAGGAAATTTTAACTAAAAAAGTATGATTATGAAAATATTTCATACATTATTTGTGAAAGTATATGTGACAGAATCATCTTGAATAATTATTCAAGTTCAATTTTATTAATTATTCATTTAGAAATGACCCCACATATATTCGCTGGTATAGTAATAATAAATAATATATTTTGTATTATTTTTATTATTATATTATTTTTTTTGTCATGAAATATTAACAATTGTTATACTTTGTTCTGAAAAAATAAAATTAAATTTTAAAGTTAAAAATTTCCATAAAAAAAATAGATTTCAAAATAAGTTTTCATTAAAATAAGTAATTAATTATATAAAATATTTGTTGTTTATATTATTTATATTTTTTGTTAATTTTAATAAAAAATAACACTTTTTTTAAAGAAATGATCTAATTTTCTTATTTTTTAGTTAATAATTGCTAAATTCCAAAAAAATAGTGCTAAGATGTGTTGTTTTTTGATTTAAATACATATATATGTAAATTTTACAAATAGTATAATATACATTGTAAGTCAACATAAATTTCAATTTTTAAAAATCAAAGATTAATTTATGCCAACTTCATTTAATTAAAAAAGATAACTATGGTGATATTATGGGACTATTTAATAAAATGATGGGATATGCAGATACTGGTGGAGATGTTTCAATTGTGGAAGAATATCTTGCTCCAGGTGAAGAAGTTATCCAATCGTTCCATTTTTTAAGAGATTGTGTCATCTTAACTAATTATGGAATATACACAGTAGATGTACAAGGTGTTAGTGGTAAAAAGGTAGAAGTTAAATTTTTCCCTAAAGATGCTATTCAAACTATTTCCTTTGAAACTGCAGGTACTCTGGATTTTGATGTAGATATTAAAATTGGTGTAACTAACAATCCAATTGTATTGGCTAATGGAGGTTCTATGAACGTACCAATTTCATTTAAAGTTCCAAGAGAACAGACAGAAGAGGCAAAAACAATAGTACATTTAGTAAAAGAGCACTACTTACTATGAGTTTTACCACATATAAACTCCTCATCTCCCCATTATTTTAACTACTCTTACTTTAGAGAAAGTTGTGTTATCATCTAGTATGAATACTTGAGAAATGTACTTTTTTTAAAAAATTATTATTTAATTTATTTTATTGGTTTTTACTTTAATTTTCATTATTTTTTAATTAGAATTTTTTTTAGATGATTATTTGTAAAAATACCATTATTTAGGCTTAATTTAGTTTATTCTAGCTGTTTAAATTAAGTTTTTATTGATGTTGAAAAAGTATTATTTTTTTAAAAAATAGTGATTATTATTTAATTTATCATAATTAATCATTATAAATTTTAATTACTAAAAATAGAACCAGAATAGTCCTAACTCGTTAAAATAACTAAATTTTGTCTATTTTCGATAATAACAATATTTATATTATTATTAGTACATACTAGTTAATCATAAGACTTATTTAATTAAAAATAAGTTATACTATTGGTTATTTAAGCTTAAGTTAAATATTCTACTTTTGCTTAAATAAAAAGTAATAATTAGAAAAAAAAATTCACAACGTGAATGAAATTAAGATTATGTTTTGAAGTTTATACTAGGTGGTGATATATGTGTTAGAAATTAAACACACCATTTGCCCTTCATGTAGTGTAGGATGTGGTATTAGTGTGGTCATTAAAGATGAAAAAGTCGTAGGAACATACCCCTACAGACGAGATCCTATAAATGAAGGAAAAAACTGTTTAAATTCAAAAAATGCTATAAATTCAGAAAATAAACTAAGTGAAGCAAAAATTGATAAAAAAAACTGTAGAAGTAAATAAATCAATTAATGAAGTTTCAAACAGACTCAAATCAATGAGTAATGATAAAGTAACTGTAATATGTTCTGGAAACAATAGCAACGAAGAAATTGAAGCTATTAAAGAGTTTGCTAAAGCAAACAATTACAACTTAGCACTATATACAGATAATTTTACTAATTATGATGGTGAAGTTGCAACGTATGATGATGTTGATAATGCATCTTTTATTTTTATTATAGGGGAAATATTTGACAATCCTTTAGTAGCTAGGAGAGTTATCCATGCACATAGAAAAGGAACTGAGATTTGTGCAATTGGAGACTTAGAAAACTGTGTGACAAAAACACTCTCTGATTATACTTGTGTCGAATCAATTTCTGAGTATTTAGATAATTTTAATCTAGATCAATTAGATGAAAATTCAGTTATTCTTTTCAATAAAATCGAATCCCCTGATGATTTTGAAAAGATTAAAACAATAGCTGGAAAATATAATTCTAAAATACTGCCCGTATTTAGTAAAAGTAACTCTAAAGGAGCATTAGAATTTGTTGAAGCTAAATCAAAAGAAGAAATGATTGATTTAATTACAAATAGTGGATTGTTATTAATTTTTAACGATGATATATTAACTGAATTTAATTTATCTCCAAACGATGTAACTACCATGATAAGTATTTCACCAGTCATAAATGATACAGTTGAAGCATCAGAAGTAGTCGTTCCAACGGCTAACTGGCTTGAATGTGAAGGTAGCTTTACAAATGCAATGGGAACAACTAAATATATTAATCCAGTAATTGAAGCTGCTGATGATATTTTAACAGGAATTGAAATAATTAATCAAATACAAGAGGAGTTAAAATGAAATATATATTAGCAAAATCTAAAGATTCACAAATACATAAAGCTGGAGAATGTGGTGGAGCTGTAACTAGTATTTTCAAATACTTATTAGAAAACAACCTTGTTGATGCTGTTTTAGCTCTTAAACCTGGAGATGATGTTTATGATGGAGTTCCTACACTTGTAACAGACCCTGAAGATTTAATTAATACGGCAGGATCTTACCACTGTGCACCAACATTAGCTGGTGATTTAATAAGAGCTTATCTTTCTGATATGAAAATTGCATTAACTGCAAAAGCTTGTGATATGAGATCGATTGATGAACTTATAAAAAGACATAAAATTAATCCAGACAACATTATTACAATCGGTTTAAACTGTGGAGGTACTGTTTCTCCGATAAGTGGAAGAAAGATGATTGAATTATTCTATGAAATTGATCCTGATGATGTTGTAAGTGAAGAAATAGATAAAGGAGAATTCATTGTTGAATTGGCTGACGGTACTGAAAAAGGTGTTAAAATACATCACTTAGAAAAAGAAGGTTTTGGTCGTCGTGAAAACTGTCAAAGATGTGATGTAAAAATACCTCGTGGTGCAAATATTGCTTGTGGTAACTGGGGAGCAGAAGAAGGATGGACTTTTATTGAAATTAACGATGAATTAGGTGAAAAAATCGTTGATGGTGCAATAAGTACTGGTTTTATTGAAACTAAAGATACAGCAGAACCTGCAATTAAAGCCAGATCAAAAGTTGAAAATATTATGATTAAAATGGCTAAGAAAAGCCAAAAAGCTAACTATGAAAAAGTTGGTGGATGTGATATATGGCAGCAGTGTATAGCCTGCTTTGCATGTAGGGATATTTGTCCAATATGTTGGTGTTCTGATAGATGTGAAATGAAGAAAGATTACTTTGCAAAAGATGTTGAACTACCTATTAGTCCGCTTATCTACCATGGAAGTAGAATTTCTCATATTGGGCTTAGTTGTGTAAACTGTGGTCAGTGTGATGATGTATGTCCAAGTGATATTCCAATATCTTTAGTCTTTGATAAAGTACAAAAGAAATATGCTAAAAGAACAGGTTATAAAGCTGGTGTTAGCGATGTTGTTAAACCTCCTTTATACTCTTCAGAAAAAAGCGAACTATAAAGGGTGATTTGAGATGTCTGATGATATAAAAATTGTAGGTTTCTTATGTAATTGGTGTTGTTATGGGGGAGCAGATACTGCCGGAACTTCACGTTTGCAATATCCACCAAGTGTTAGAATTATACGTGTGATGTGTTCTGGAAGAGTTGATCCTTCAATGGTTTTCAAAGCATTTGAAGAAGGTGCTGATGGAGTATTTGTAGGTGGATGTCATATTGGTGATTGTCACTATGAGTCAGGAAACTATAAATGGTCTCGTAGAGCAAAACTAACTCAAGATATTATTGAAGAATTTGGAATTGAAAAAGAAAGATTCAGATTTGAATGGATTTCTGCATCTGAAGGTGCAAAATTCCAGAAAACTATGAAAGAGTTTCATAAAACATTATCTGAATTAGGTCCTCTCAATCTATCTTCAAAAAAAAATAGAGAAAAAGAATTAAATGGAACATGTAGTGAAAAAACCTTTCAAAAATTAAAAGATTTTGAAGAAAAAACAGGAAATGATATTTCAGATGTTGATATGAATTTACCTGAAGATCTAATAAAAAAAAATTATCTTAGAAAGAGATCTCATGTATTATCAAGAAAGAGAAGAACTAATTAATAATGAAATAAAAGAATTAGAAGCTAAAATGAGGGAAATTACTCTAGAAATTGATAAAATTAAGTCTAAATCTCCTTTAAAAAATATAATTTTATTCAAATTTAAAAAATTTTTTAAAGGTAGAAAAGGTATTTCTGATGATTTTAAAAATCTAGGAGAAGAAGCTAAAATAAAATACATAATTCGAATATTATCTTACAATATTGAGGAAGAATTAGATGAATATTCTGAAGAAAGTTATGATATAGAAGCTCTTACTAAAGAACAATGTGAAATATGGGATGTTAATTTAGACAGAGCAATGTATGTAATAAATCTTATTTTAGATGGTTCAGTAAATATAGATGATATTTTAAATAATTCATTCGATGATATTGGTATCTATAATGATAAGGATGATTAATTTTTATCCTCTTTTCTTTTTTTCTATTTCCTCTATTATTGCTTGTCATTGTTTATTTGAGCTGGTATGCTACGTGATTGTATCTTTTTAATTATAAGTTATTAGTTTTAAGTTATAAGTTATAATTAATCTAAGAAAACATAATAAATTAACTTATTTAATCATTTAAAAAAAGAGTTTAAGAGATATTGATTGTTCAATATCCAATTTAGTCGTATACTATTGCTTCTTTGAAGAATTCTGGTATGAGTGGTTTGTATACTTTGCTGTTAAGTAGTGTTTGTATGTTTTTATCTAGTATGTAGGTTTCACAGTGGTCATTTTCTGCTCTCATTCCACGTCCATATGCTTGCATGAGTGTCATTACTGTTTTATATCCATACCATTGTTGGTCTATGTTTTTTCTTTCATTGATTTGTTTATCTCCCAGGTATGGGTATGGTACTTTGTAGATAATTTGGAATTGACATTTCTCATATGGAAGGTCTACTCCTTCACTCATTGATGGACTTACTAGTACGTTTGGTTTGGTTGATTTTTCAAATTCATGTAGTACTGCATCACGTGTTTTTGGGGTATGTGATAGTATTCTTGGATCTTTGATGTGTTGTGTTATGTATTTCTGGCATTTGTAGCTGCTTGTGTGTATTAGTCCTTTTTCATTTTTGTGTTTTTGTAGTATTTCATTTAGTACTGGTATTGTTCTTGGTGCTGTATGCCATAGTGCACGTTTTGACATTGCTCCTACTAGTTTCATGTGTATTGGTCTGCGTTCTTTTTTAAATGGGCTGTCACATCGTATGTAGTGTACTTCATCTTCATCAATTCCCAGCCATTTGCAGAATAGACTTTTATCTAGTATTGTTGCACTCATAAAGAGTACTTTATCTGCATAGTCAAATAGCATTTTCTTTGCATATTTTTCAACTTTCAGTGGCTTAAATGATACATGATCATTTTCAACTGATACAATCCAGTCATCTGGGTCTGCTTTGATACTGTTTATTATTTCTTTTAGTCTTGTTTTTGTTGACTCGATTCTGTCTGCTTTCTGTTTTGAATACATGATTGTTTTTAGTTGATGATATGATTCAAATATTGCTTCAAGGAAGATGATCCATTCTGTTACATCATCATATTTTAGGAATTCTTTAGGTATTCCCTGTTTTATATCTTTTTTTAGTTGTCTGTCATAGATGTTAAGTTCAAGTTTTTGCATGATCTTATTTTCTATGTTGTGTGCTTCATCAAGAATCATAAGATTTCTTTTCTGGAAGTGTTGAACATAGTTAAATTCAAGGTATGCATAGTCATAATTTAGAAGTGTTATTGGATCTTCTATTGCAGCTGATTTCTGATTCCAGTATGGACATCTATTTGATGATTTAAATGTAAATGGTGTGTTGTAGTAGTCATTAGGATTTTCATCTGTCACATCTTTTTGTGTTGTTTTTTCAATCTTTATACCATATGGACATGAAAAATCATCTCTTTGTCGTGATACCTGGCATGTTCCCATATCACAGTTGTTTATCATTCCACTTTCAAGACATGAGAAGTTATTTCTTCCCTTTACTTGTGAATATCCAAATTCATCAGCATATTGTCGTTGTAGTTGTTTTGTCATTGTAAGAATATATGCTGGTTGTAGAATTTGTCCAATTGTTGCTGCTATTGCAGATTTCCCTGTTCCTGTTCCAGCTTCAAGTATTACATATTTTTTATCTTCTGCTTCAAATGCATTGAGAATTTCCTCAATAAGTTCAAGTTGGTTAGATCTTGCTTCTTTAAATGGGAAGTTTTCAATAATTTCATCATCAATATCTGGGTGTTGTTTTTGCAGAAGTTCTTTTTCTTCTTTTGTTGGCCTATTTACTGGTGCGTGTTTTTCTTCTTGGCTTTCTGAGCACACACACTTATTTTTTAACATTCCACATTTTGGACAAAATATCATATTCATGTTTTCTATATTTCTTTTTCATTACATTTTTTAGTTTTTGTTATGATTTGAATAATTTTCAAATCAATTTGTTTTTAAATGTTTTTTTTTAATAAAATTCGCTCTTTTTTGTCTAAATTGGAGTTTATAAATTATATATGTAGACGTATATAGTATTAGTATAAATTGTATTGATAACTTAAAAGTAAGTTTTACTTTAATTTACTTAAAAAATATGGATTTAAATGAGTTATTTTTTTCAAAATTATTAGATTATATATATTAAAATTTATGAGGAATTTTTATGGCAATTGGAAAATTATATGGAATTGGTGTAGGACCTGGTGATCCTGAACTTGTAACAATGAAAGCAGTAAGATTAATTAAGGAAACTGATATTGTATTTGCTCCACAATCAAGAAGTGGAAAACCTAGTGTTGCATTAAATATTGTTCAAAAATATGTTGATGAACGCGAAGATGAATGTGAAATATATCAGCCACTATTTCCAATGACAGAAGATAAAGAAGAACTTCACAGATCATGGGATGAAGCAACAGATGTATTATTTGAAAAACTTGAAAAAGGATTAAATGCAGTGTTTGTAACTCTTGGTGATCCTACAGTATTTAGTACATTTTCATATATTTCATCAAGACTTCAAAGTAAAGGTGTGGAAGTTGAACTTGTACCTGGTATTACATCATTTACAGCATGTGCTGCAAGATCTGGTATTCAGCTTACAGAACAAGATGATATAATGGTTGTTGTTCCACAAGTAAGTGAAAAATTAACAAAAATATTACCATATGTTGATACAGTAGTAGCTATGAAAACATCAAGACATCTTGATGTACTTGAAGATTGTATTAATCAAGATCCAAGAGAAAAAGAAATTGTATCTGTACAAAACTGTACAATGGAAAATGAAAACATAGTTCAGGGATTTGTTGATAATAAAAGATACTTCTCAACAAGTATTATTAAATTTAAAAAAGATGAAGAATAGATTTATTAACAAAACTTTTCTTATTACTTTTTTTTTATAACAACTATTTTTTTTATATTCTAATTTTTATTGAAGTTTATCAGCTAACTTTTGAGATAAATTATCCCAACTGAAATTTTTATAGACTTTATCTTGTATATCATCTGGTTTTTGTTTAATATTATCCCAGTTTTTTGTTGTATATATGAGTGTATTTCTAAGATCTTCAATGTCATGTTTTATGAGTTTTCCATATCCTGTTGTGTTAATTATATCTTTTGAGCCACCAACATCTGTTGATATGATGTAGTTTCCATGATATGCAGCCTCTAGTGTTGATATTCCAAAGCTTTCCATAACTGATGTACAACAGTAGATGCTTGCTTTTGCATAGTATTTTGAGAGTAATTTTTTATCTGATATGTAGCCTTCAAAGATTATCTGATCTTTCATGTGGGGATTTTCTCTGAAGTATTCATCAATAAATTCATGCATATCATCTACAACCTCCCCTACAAGGACTAACTTCCAGCTTTTATCAACACCACTCATTGCATCAATTAGTAAATCTGTTGATTTATTCTTCTTTTCTATGTATCCTGCATAGAGTATGATATTTTCCTTACAATTAACATCTACATCTGTTTTAATAACACCATTTGGTAGATATAAGAGCTTATTATCATCTACTACATTTGAATTTATAAGTTGTTTGTAGTTTCTTTTTGTTTCAATACTTATTACATCAATAAATCTAAATAGTATCTTTGTAAGAAGTCGTCTCATTGATGCTTTAAATCCCTTTCTCTGGGTTAGAAAATCAATAATATGATTGTTTGCATCAAGTTTAAGATAGATTTTTGTCTTTGGATTTAATAGTTTAATATAGAAGATGTAGCATGCAAGATTTGAATATCTGAGATGATAGAATTGTATAACATCTATATCTTTAATATTTTCTTTAATGTATCTTTTTATGTCATCTTTTTCATTTCCACTATTTTCTATGAATTTAAGCTCTATTTGGTTATTAAATATCTCATTAAGATAGGTGTATTCATCATTGTTATAACTTATAAGTGATACGTTATAATTACTAGATAGTTTATATGGTATCATTCCAACATCCTTTGTTAACATGAAATTCTTAAGTGCTGGAAATATACATTGAAATTTTGCCATAAAAAGACTACACTCCTCTTATTTTTAGTAATTGTTTTGTTATTTAATTGTTTTAGTGTTAATTAGATATTAATTATATGGATAATGATTAGATTATTTATATTATAATAGAAAAGATAACATTATACAAAAAATAAATATAATGAATAAGTAAATTCTAAGAGATTTTATTAATAATAATGAATGTGATTACTATGACAAAAAGATCTACAATTTCAAAATTAGGATTTTTCCTTTCAGGTATAGCTATTGGTTATCAGATGAAAGAGATAATGGATACTGATGAATTTAAATACCTTAAAAGTGGAATTAAGGCAGCCTTTAGTAAGGAAGATATGATAGATGTTGAAATTAAGGATGCAAAGGAATGCACCTATGAAAAAAATACACAAGATGATTAAGTAAATATTTTTTTAGGTAATGATTAAATT
The DNA here is from genome assembly GCF_022768985.1 of Methanosphaera sp. Lineage (NCBI taxonomy): Archaea > Methanobacteriati > Methanobacteriota > Methanobacteria > Methanobacteriales > Methanobacteriaceae > Methanosphaera > Methanosphaera sp. The sequence goes on from NZ_JALEKL010000004.1 coordinate 59,882, forward strand.
CATTATCTAAAAATTTTTTTTTAAACTAAATTTTTTTTATTTAAAAGGGGATTATTTGGGGTTATTATGAAAGCAAATAGTAAAATATCGCTGGTTTTATTAAATTGGAATGGTCATGAAGATAGTGTTGAATGTCTAAATTCATTACAAAATCTCAACTATGATAATTTTGATATTTATCTTGTAGATAATAACTCACAGCCTGAATCTGTTGAATATATTAAAAGCTACCTTCAACGTAGCAGCTACACATATGATGTCAAGGAGAAATGTGAACTTGACGGATACATAAAACCTGATAGTGTTGATGTTTTATTTATTCTTAATGATGAAAATTCAGGCTTTGCATGTGGAAATAATGTAGCATTAAACTATATTCTTGCTACTAAAAATACTGATTATGTTCTTCTTTTAAATAATGATACAACAGTTAAGCCAAACCTATTATCTGAGATGATATCTGAATATGTGAAGTATCCTGATACTGGTTTTATGGGTGTTAAGCATTACTATTATCATGAACCAGGCAAGATTCAAACAATTGGTGGAGGACTAGTTGATAAAACTCATGGTGAGGCAATGGCAATAAGAGAACCTGGAGTGACAGACGTGTATGATTTTATTACAGGATCATGTATTTTAATGTCATTTGAGGTTTTAGAGACTGTTGGTGTGATGTATTGTGATTATTTCATGTACTGGGAGGATGTAGACTGGTCTGCTACAGCACGAGAATATGGATATAAATTAAGAATATGTGATAGGACATCTATCTATCATAAGGAAGGTGCATCAATAAAATCACTTAAGAGAATATATTATCATACACGTAACAGGATATGGTATATGAAACGTCATAGTAGTCGAAATATTTACTATAAATTCCTAATTTACATAGTGTTGTATGTAATGAAGGAATCAGTTATGAATATAGCAAAAAACACACAATATTCAAAGATATTAATAAAAGCATTAATTGATGGACTAAGAAATAAAAAAAGAATAATCTAAAAAAAATTAGGGGATTAAATTTTTTTAAAGTAATTTTATAATGGGGATAATAAAAGTGAAGAAGAAATTAAAAATAGCAGTATTTCATAATCTTCCATCAGGAGGAGCAAAAAGATCACTATATACATACATAGACTACCTAACACAAAATGGACACACAGTAGATGTATACATACCATCAACAGCAAATGAAGACTACCTGCCACTTGAGCCAATAGCAACAAACATGTACATATACGATGTAAAACCAAGCTTTTGGCGTGAGAAAATCTACTCAATATTTTCATATGTACCAGCAATAATCAAGCGAGAATCAGTAAAAAATGTCTTCAAAGCAGAAAAACAAATAGCAGAAGATCTAAACAACTCAGACTATGACATAGTATACTGTGAACAAGATCAATTTACAATGACACCAATAATCTTCAAATATCTAAAAGTACCAAATCTCTACTACTGTCAACAACCAGTAAGAGCAGATGTAATACTAAAGAAAGTAAATGATAAAAAGCCAAAATCAGGAATCTTTAATCATCCACTAATAAAGCCATTTGCACAGTACTACGTTGAATATGTAGAATCACAAAACTACCAACAAGACTATGACTTTGCACAGTACTCAGAAAATCTACTTGCAAATTCATACTTTAGTCATGAATCAATACTAAAACAGTATGGAAAAAATGCATATGTATCATATATTGGTGTTGATACAACAAAATTCAAGCCACTTGACCTTGAGCGTGAAAACTTTGTACTTTCTGTTGGAACATGCATACCACCAAAAGGATATGATTTTCTAATAAATTCAATAGCAAAAATAGATGAAAAACAAAGACCAGAACTAGTGGTAGTAGGAAACAGTGGAGATGAAGGATGGGTAAACTATCTTAAAGATCTAGCCGAAAAACAGGGTGTGAAACTTGATATTATGTCAATGATATCAGATGAAGATCTTATACGTCTTTATAACATGGCAAAGGCTGTTGTATATGCACCATATCTTGAACCATTCGGCTATGTGCCACTTGAGGCAATGGCATGTGGAACACCTGTTGTTGGTGTAAAAGAGGGTGGAATAAAAGAAACTGTAAAACATAACAAGACAGGAATTCTAACACAACGTGATGAACAAGACTTTGCAGATGCAATTGTTAAATTATTTAATGATAAACAACTATGGGATAAACTTGCAGCAAATGGTAAAGCATATGTAAATTCATTCTGGACACTAGATGCTGCAGGTGAAAGATTACTTAAAAATATGTATCGTATAATAGATAAAAAATAGGTGATAGGGTATGAAGCCATTAGTTTCTATAATACTTCTTAACTGGAATGGATATGATGATACACTTGAAGCATTAGAGTCATTATATCAGATAAATTATCCAAATTATAATGTGATTGTTGTTGATAATGCATCAAGTAACGATTCAATAGATAAAATATTAGACTATGCAAAAGGAAATATTGAAGTACAAACTAAGTATACAAACTACATTAAAGATACAAAGCCAATTGATGTTATAAGATTAGATGAAGATGAACTTAACCATAAAGTTGACTACACAACAGTTGGTGATGATAAAAAATTACTTTTAATTGAAAATCATGACAACTATGGTTTTGCACGTGGAAATAACATTGCAATTGACTATACAATGAAGTATGATGAGCCTGAATATGTGCTTCTTTTAAATAATGATACAATTGTAGATCCTAACTTTCTTATTAGGATGATTGATGTTGCAACTGCTGATGAAACTATTGGTCTGCTTGGTCCTAAGTTTTATTATTATGACTATGAAGGTTCACACAATGAAATATGGTGTGTTGGAAGTGTTGTAGATCTTGATCATTACCCAGGACATCATAGTATAATGGAGGAGGAAAACTATGATTTATCACGTAGTGTTGTTGAATGTGACTGGGTTTCAGGTGCTGGTGCTTTAATTAAATCTGAGGCAATTAGTAATGGTGAATATCTTGATACTAACTTCTTCTTCGGATGTGAAGATGTTGATTTAGCTGTTCGTCTTAAAGAGGCAGGATACAGTGTAGTTACTGTTATGGATTCAATAATATGGCATAAGGTTGGTATGTCACGCCATAAGAGTTCTGTATTTAAAAGAGAAAAAAATCATATTAAGACAAATCTTGCATTTATTAAAAAGCATAAGGACGATTACTACTTAAATCTTCCAAAGTATATCTTCCAGATTGCAATGAATTATGTAAGGGCTTTGCTTAATAAATTCTAATCTCCCTCAACTACTTTTTTTTATATTTTTATTTTATAATTTATCATGAATTATCATACTAAATCTTGGTATTTTTCCAAAAATTTTACATAAATGTTGTGGATCTTCCCAAATTTATTGATATTTTGGGAAATTTACCAACATCTTTATATTAATTATGTAATATAAATAATATCTAAATAGATTTACTTTTTAAAGAGATGAAAAAATTATGGATGAAACAGATGAAAAAATATTGGCAAAACTAGTAGAAAATTCGAGAATGCCCATATCAAAAATATCTGCTCAAACAGGAATACCTGACTCAACAGTATCAAACAGACTAAAAAAACTAGAAAAAAGCAATATAATCGATAAATACACAACAATCCTAAATCCAGAAGAATTAGGAATCAATGTAGCAGCAATCATAATCATACAAACAGAAACAGAAAAACATGAAAATGTAGAAAAAGAACTACCAAAACTAACAGAAGTATCACAAGTATATAGTGTATCAGGTGAGTATGATATTTTAATAAAACTATGGGCACATTCACTAGATGAGTTAAATGACATAATTAACTCAAAAATAAGAACAATTGATGGAATAGAAGAGTTAAGAGAATTAATAATAATGGATGTTTTAAAAGAAGAACAACTATCAATTTAGAAAATAAAATTTTAGAAGATCATCATAAAAAAAATAAAATAAAATTTTACACAAAATTCTCTAAACCCTAGATGTAAAATATAACAAAAAAAATAAATTATGTGCGGTGGTGATCTTTCACAATGTACCTTTCAGAACTTTTAAATAAAAAAGTAGTATCAGATGAAGATGAAAAATATGGAAAAGTAAAAGATATAGTAATTTCATCTGATAGAACATACCCAAAAATTGAGGCATTAAAAATAAAGGCAAATGGAGAACCATACTTTATACCCTCAAGATACATTAAAAAAATAACACCAAAAAAAGTTATACTCACACATAACATTGAAGATATAAAACAATACCCAAAACAGGACTCTGTAATAAAACTATCACGAGACATACTAGATAGACAAGTAGTAGATATGGAAGGAAGTAAAATCCGTCGTGTAAATGATGTCGAAATATCATATAAAAATGGTAATTACTTCATAATAGGTGTAGATATAGGGATCAATGGACTATTTAGAAGACTAGGACTTGAAGCAGTATCTAAGAGGCTACACCCAGAAAACAATATCATATCATGGAAAGATATTGATTCACTAGATTTTTCAAATTTAAAACTTAATGTACCAAAGGAAAAACTAACAAAACTACATCCTGCTGACATTGCAGAAATAGTGGACAATCTTGGAATATCAGATTCAATAAGTATACTAAATTCCCTTGATGATGAATCAGCAGCAGATGCATTTGAGGAAATTTCACCAGAAAAACAGAGAACTCTACTTACTGAAATGGAGAAAAAACAGGCAGCAGATCTTATTGATGAAATGTCACCCGATGATGCAGCAGACCTTCTTGCATCAATATCAGATGAGAAGAAAGAAGAAATTCTACGTCTTATGGATCCAGAAGAATCACATGAACTACGTGAACTTCTAGAATACCCTGAAAATACAGCAGGGGGAATAATGACAACAGAATATGCATCAATAAAGGGTAATATGACAACATTTGATGTACTTCAAAGAATTAGAAAAATTGCAGACGATGTAGAAACAATATACTACATCTACATATTATCTGAAGATGACCTACTAAAAGGTGTAATAACAATGCGAGAACTACTTCTTGCAGAAGATGATGTGCCAATATATAGTTATATGAATAAGGATGTAATATCTGCAAATACTAATGAAGAACAAGATGAAGTAGCACGTATGATTGCAAAATATAATCTTATTGCAATACCTGTTGTTGATGATGATAATATAATGAAGGGAATTGTAACAGTAGATGATGCAATCGATATAATTCTACCAACAGCATGGAAAAAACGTATTCCTAAAATGTTTAGATAAATTGGGGAGGGTGTATATTTGTCATTTAAAGAAAAAATAAAATCAAAAATAGCACAATATCCAACAATTGCATCTATTGTAATGTTTCTTAGTGTATTAGGTCCTGGACTAATAACAGCACTTGTTGATAATGATTCAGCTGGTATATTTACATACAGTCTTGCTGGTGCAAACTATGGATATAACCTGATATGGACATTTATTCCAATGATATTTTCATTAATTGTAGCCCAGGAGATGGGTGTACGTATGGGAATAATATCAGGTAAGGGTCTTGCAAGCCTGATACGTGAAAAGGTAGGTGTAAAGCTTACCATGCTTATAATGATAGGACTTCTGGCTGCAAACTTTGGAACAACACTTGCTGAGTTTTCAGGAATTGTAGTTTCATCCCAGGTATTTGGAATACCAGAACTTATTACAGTACCACTTTCTGCTATATTAATATGGCTTCTTGTAATTAAGGGTAATTATAAGAATGTTGAAAAGATCTTCATAGGATTATCTTTCATCTATGTATCATATATCATAGCAGGTCTTATGGCACATCCTGACTGGTCTCAGGTATCAGCTGCTGTAATTCCACACATACAATACAATCTACCATATATTGTGATGGTTGTAGGTCTTATTGGTACAACTATTGCTCCATGGATGCAGTTCTATTTACAATCATCAGTTGTTGAAAAAGGTGTAAGTCGTGATGAACTTAAATATTCAAGAATTGAATCAATAATTGGTCCTATTCTCACTGGTGTTGTAGCATTATTCATACTTCTTGCATGTGCTGCTACAATATTTAAAACAGGAGTTCCTGTAAGTAATGTTGCAGATGTTGCAAATGCATTAATTCCTGTTGCAGGAGAATATGCAGGTATTATATTTGCTATAGGTTTCCTTAATGCATCACTTTTTAGTGCAATTATTCTTCCTCTTTCAACATCATATTATGTATGTGAAAGTCTTGGATTTGAAACAGGAATATCTAAAACATTTAAGGAAGCTCCAGTATTTCATGGACTTTATGCTGGAATGATCTTTATATGTGCAATTGTTATATTAATACCAAATATTCCACTTGCTGATATTTTACTATTTTCACAGGTAATAAATGGTTTAATTCTTCCTATAATCTTAGTATTAATGCTTGTTATTATCAATGATAAAAGTATTATGGGAGAATATGTAAACTCAAAATGGTATAATTATATAGCATGGGCAATAACAATTATAATTACAATTCTTGTAGTTATTATGATTGTAACAAGCTTCATACCAGGACTTGCAATAGTCTAAAAAAAAAGAGTAAATTAAAGGTTTGGTGTTTAAAGGTTTTATTTAGTGTGGACTTTTAAATACTTAAAATTATTATTTTTTTTTCACACTTTTCTATTTTTTTTTATATTAATTTAGCATTTATTAGTGTTATATCTTCAAAGAATTGATGTTCAACAGCTCCAATTGATGCAACATATCCATTTTCATTAAGATATTTTAGTGTTTTTTCATTGTTACTTAGTGATGATTGTATAAGTTGTATTCGTCCATTATCTTTTAGGTATTTTTTTGCATCTTTGAGGAATCTGTCAATAACACTACGTCCATCTGCTCCTCCATCCCATGCTTTTGAGTAGTCATCATCATCTAGGTGTTCATCGTCTGTTACTGGTAGATATGGTGTGTTAAATAGTATTAGATCGAATTTTTCTTTTATATTTTCAAATAAGTCACTTTCAATTATTGTAGTGTTTTTGATGTTATTTAGTTTTACATTTTCTTGTGCACATTTTATTGCATGTTTATTTATGTCAACACCTACAACTTCTTTTGCACTCATTGCTGCTTTTATACTTACTATTCCTGTTCCTACTCCAATTTCTAGAACTTTGTCATCTTCTTTAACTTCGAGGTTATCTATGAAAAGAAATGTATCTTCAGCTGGTGGATATACCTCATCACATTCATTATATTCTATATCATCGTATCTCATAATAATTCACCAATAATGTTTGATATTTCAAGTATTTCTTCAGGTTTTAGTTTGAATACTTTAACGTCAAGTAAAGGATTTTCAACCTCATCAAGTAATGCTTTTAGTTGTTTTTTATCAGATCCAAACTCATGTGCTGATTGAATAAGTGCTTTTTTTGCCTTTTTATTTCTATGCTGGAAAAGAGCACGTATAGTATCATCAAATAATTCTGGAATTTCAACATCACAGTTGTGTGGTATTAATTCAACAACAGCACTGTTAACTTTTGGCTGTGGAATAAATGCTGATGGTGGAAGTGTATCAATAATTTGACAACTACACCTGAAATATAATCCTACAGAAAGTCTTGAATATTCATGTGTATCTTCTTTTGCTGACATTCTCTTTGCAAATTCAAGCTGATACATAAGTGTAGCTTTTTTAAATGGATATTTAAGAAGCTTAAATGTAACAGGTGATGAAATCTGGTATGGAAGATTTGAAACTACCTTATCAAAGCTTGGAAAGTCAATTTTTAGTGCATCATCATTGATAAGTTCAATATTATCAATCTTCTCTTTAATAATTCTTTGACGTAGAATATCACATATTATTGGATCTTTTTCAATTGCAATAACTTTTTTTGCCTTTTTTGCCATTGGAATTGTCATAGTTCCAATACCTGCACCAATTTCAAGAATTGTTTCATCAGGCTGAATATCAGCATTTTCTAGAATCTTTTCAAGTTTATTATTATCAATTAAGTAGTTTTGACTTTTATTTTTATCAAGTCTAATATTGTATTTTTTAAGAATTTCTCTGGTATTTTCTGCCATAATATAATTACCTTTAATTTATCTTTTTTTTCATAAAATAGTTTAGTTAATTTTGTAAAATAAGTTTCTTTAATTAAAATTAGATTTGTTTTTGGTGGTTTATTAAGAAATTTATAAATTTTTAAAAAAAGTTTTAAAGAAAGATTTTATCGATATTGATCGATTAGATCTAATATTTTTTCTAAAACATCAGTTTCGATAGTTCCTCTTTCTTTTGTAAATATTAATCTGAGGTCATCCATGTCTTCAGGCATAATATCTACAACTTTAACTGCTTGTCTTGGGCTGATATACTCTTCGAGTTTACCTCTTAATTCTTTAGCATCTTCAGCATCAAGAAGAGCAAATTTATTGACATAGTCAATAGTTAAGTTTTGTTCATATGTGAATTGGCGGCCATCGACTTCGTTGTTCTCATCCACTTTTTCTTCTACTTTTTGCATTAGAATTTCTCTTGCTTCAGATATTGTTATAGGTTCACTATCAATGACTTTTTTTCCAATCATCATAATCACTCTTGTAATTTAAGATGTTCTGGTCTTATAATTAATTCTTTTGGTTTGTTACCGTCTTTAATACCTACAAGGTATGCTTTTCCTTTTTGTCCAACAATTTCCCCAGTTTTTCCGTGGAATCTTGGGTGTGGTTGTCCTTTTTGGATACTTGAATCAATTATTATGTGTACTTTATTTCCATCTTCAAATACTTGTATTTTTCTGGATATTGGATTAGCACGACTTGGTCTTATACTTTTTTTAAGTTTATATCTTGATCGGCTTTTTAATCCTTTTGATTTTCTCATCTTATCATCTCAACAATGTTATGTAGAATTTAAAATTCTTTTAAATTTTTTTAGGTTTTTTTTAGGATTTTGTGAAGTTTTAATTTAGGTTTTTTTCTCACAATTAATCCAATTTAGGTTTTTTTTAGGTTTTTTTTAATTAAATAGTCAAATACTTATGACTTGCTAATTATAATGTTAAGAATACTAAATTCTAGAGTTGTTGTTTTTATGAATACCTTTTTTTAGATATAAAAAAATATATTCTTAGAGTTTAAGAAAGAAATTTAGTTTTTAATTAAACATAGTTTTGTTTTTATTCCAAGATTACTAATTTTTAAATAATTAGTCTATGTTTTAATATTGTATAATATTTATTATCTTTATTGTTTATAAGTATAACTATTTTGATAATAAAAAAAATATTCAAAAATATTATTCTGGAATATGTACTTCTATAACATCAAGCTGTGTGCATAATGCTTTATTACCTGTAATAGAGCTTACATTTGGCTGTGTTCGTCCATCGTCTCCAGAAATTAACTCTTTGATATATAATCCGCCTTGACATTTAATTTGTAATCTTAGTTTTTTAGAATTTATTCTTTCAACTTCAAGAGAATAAATACTACGTTGACGTACAAGGTCTGCACGACGATGCATTACACGCTGTGGTGTTTGTTGATTAATAATTTCAAGTTTTTCAATCTTTGCAATATCATTACTTGTAACACCATTTTCAAATTCAGCAATGGCAGAGTAAACCTTATAGCTTTCTGTTGAACTATTTTTAACTTCAGCCTTTCTTTCTTTAGTTGTAAATTTAAGTGAATTAACAGATACAGAACCTACATTTTCTGTATTTATACGCTCTTGTAGTTCATCAAGGTCAATTATACGATTAAATGGATGTTTTATTTCAAGTACAAATGGTCTTCCCTCACCAAGCATCAATACATCAATATCTTCACGTCCTGATCCATGAAATTTGGATTCACTACCATTTGTCATTTCAAGTGCAGGCTTTGCAATAAGACCTTCAACTGTACGTTTATATTGTTGTCCTGTATGATCACATGCATCACATCCATGACCTTTACACTTACTACATGGCCATTTTGTCTGTGGAATTCCACGTTCATATTTACAATATTTACCTTCAATAAAAAGTGGATTTACATCAATAAAGACACTAACTCCTGCAACTTCCTCATGAAGAGGATTATCATATGGTTTAGAACGTAGCTTTACCATTATTACAACTTCAGGATTGTCATAGTCAATAGTTTTATTAAGTTCACTTTTTAGCATATCACACATTTCATACTTTATCTGATTTCTAAGATTGTTCTTACCAAAGTATGGTGCTTTTTTATGTATTGCACGTTCCTGTTTGAGAATGTCATTATCACTAATTTTTGCAGCAATGAGTGCTGAATTAAATGTAACACCTAAGATTTCAATTTTATGCTTTATCATGTCAAATATCTTATCAAGATGTAACATTACATTACCACAAAGATCACATACTTCTCCTTCTTTTATAGTTGGAATTATAGCATTTTGGCGTCTTTGCTTGTTAGGATAGATACGCTTAAGACATTTATGACAGATTTTATATTCATCTGTTTTCTGGATTTGCTGTTGTGTCAATTAAATACTCCTTTATCTTATGTTTTTTTTGAAAAATTACTAAAATTAAGCCAATATTTTCATAATAATGTTTTTTAATTTTTATTAAATTATTTTATAACATTTTTTTGAATCAACTATATTTTTGATATTATTAGTTTTCTAAATTATTATATTTTAAGTTAAATATATTTAGATATATTAAAGATAAGGTGTGTGGGTATAGATGGACTCGGAGATAAATCTTGATTCATTTGATAAAAATAAGATAAAAAGAGCAAAGGAAATTATAATTGAAAATAATCTCTTTGATGATGAATACTATGAATTAAACTATCCAAATACAATAGCTGAAGCTGATGATCTGTTAGAACACTACTTAACTGTTGGATATAAACTTGGATATGATCCATCAGAGGAATTTAATACAAATGAATACATCAAAGAGCATGAACAACTACGTAAATACAATATAAATCCATTAATTTACTATGCAATAAATAATTTTGACAATAATGATGATGATGGAAAATCTAGTGGAAAATCTGGTGATGATGATGTTGAATTAAAAGGTGATATAGATGATTATATTACAGATAATTCATCAATAAGAAAATATCATGAAAGTCAGGATATATCAGAGCAAAATATGGATATTGCACAGTTAAGTGTTGATATTAATGATAAAATCAAGCAATTAAATGAAAAAAGTCAGGTTTATGTTGAAAGATTTATGCAGACAAATGAAAATGTAAAAGAAATCTATGATGAAAATACATCAAATTCAGCAATTAAAACAAATAATGAACTAACAGATGATGATATTAAAAAGGCAAAACTATTAATTGAAGAAAACAACCTCTTTGATCCAATCTATTATAATAGTTGCTATCCACACGTATTTGAGAAGAACTCCGATCTTCTAGATCATTATCTTAATGAGGGCTATCTTAAGGGATTTAATCCATCTGAGTATTTTGATACTAATTTTTACATGCAATATGATGATGTTAAAAAAAGTGGTATGAACCCACTTATATTTTATGTATTGTATGATCTTGGATCAGAACGTAGAACTACAAATAAAGTTACACCAGATGATATACAAAAGGCAATTGATATAATTAAAGATGAAAATCTATTTGATGAAAAATTCTACATAACACAGATTCCACAACTAAAAGATACATCACTTGATGCTTTAATGCACTATATCATTGAGGGATATAAGAATAATCTTAATCCATCAAAGAATTTTAACACACTTTTCTATAAGATGCGATATCTTGAAGGTAGTGATGATATAAATCCACTAGTTGACTATGTATTAAATCATCATGATAATGAAACAATATTCAAACTTGGAGAATCTAAGATCAATGAATATGTAGAATTAATATATGATTCTAACAGATTTGATGAAAAATACTACAAAGATCAGACAAATCTAGATATGGGTGATAAAGCCTTAATAAAACACTACATAATAGAAGGTGAAATGCTAGGCTATAATCCAAATCATGAATTTGACACAAAATACTACCTTGAAAATAATAGTGATGTAGTTTTAGCATCAGCAAATGCATTCTATCACTACCTGACAAAGGGAATTAGTAAAGGTAAACATCCAATAGCAACAAAAAGTGAAATTAACAAAAAACAACAACAAGAAGATGAATATAAAAGACAGGCAGAAATAATAGAAAAAAGCACACTATTTGATAGTGAATACTACCTAAAACAGTATTCTGATGTTAAATATACAATGCAAAATCCAGCATATCATTACATATCACGAGGATATAAAGAATCTAAAAATCCATCCAGATACTTTGATAACAACTACTACATGTATCGATATAAACATAGGCGTGGTGTTGATATAAATCCACTATATCACTACATAGTTGAGGGTGAAAATCTAGGATATGCATCAAAATACTTCTATAGTGATGTTGATAAAAAAGAGGCAGAAATAGAGATAAATACTGATATTATATCACAAAGCTATCCTAAATATGATTCAACTGCTCCAAAAGTTTCAATTATAATACTAAATTATAATGGAGAAAAATATCTTAAAAAACTATTTGACTCAATTGATGAATCAACAAACTATCCAAACTATGAAGTTATAGTGGTAGAAAATGATTCAACAGATGATTCAATTGACATAATATGTGAATATAAAGAAAAACTAGACCTGGTTGTTCTTAAAAATAGGATTAATAAGACATATGCACAGGCATACAACGATGCAATAGAATATGCAACAGGTGAATATGTAATTTTCATGGACAATGATATAGAACTACTTGATGGATGGCTTAATCATCTCATACAAACAGCACAAGAAAATGAAAATGTAGGAGTTGTAGGTGCAAAACTCATCTATCCTGACTGTAGTAATTCAATAAATAACAAGGGAAAATCATACAAGCTACAACATACATCAGTAAAATTCATACAATCAGGTAAATACATACTTCCATATAATCGTGATGATGGACGGGTATACAGATACAATGAACATATAATAGAAGAAGTACCTGCTGTAAATGGATCATTAATGCTTATACGTCGTGATGTATTTGATGAAGTGGGAGGATTTGATGAAGAATACATATATGGATATGAAGCTGTGGATTTATCACTTAGATTATATAAAAAAGGCTATGTAAATTATTATAATTCAAATGCAGCAGCATACCATAACAATCGTGCAACTGTTGATAATAGAATAGAAGGATTAGTAAACACACAAAAAGCATTAAATAATCAACACTTCGCAAAGAAATGGCAAAGATGGCTTAAAAAAGAAGTATTAAATGATAAGATACGATGTAATAGGTTCTTTACAGAAAAACCACTGAAATTCACCTTCATAACACTAGAAAAAGGAAAATATGCAGCAACAGGTGAATATTTTATAGCACAAGGACTTGCCGAAGAACTAGAAAATAGGGGATATGAAGTAAATTTCATATCAAAAAGTAATGATGAAGATAAATTTAACATTGACTGTGATGTTGATGTGATAATATCACTTGTAAATAGTTATAACATCGATAAAATCAAGGTAAAAAACAATCTTGTAATAAAAATAGCATGGATTCTTAACTGGCCTGAATGGTGGATAAATAAGTCATACTTTGAATCATATGACCTAGTATTATGTTCAAATAGTCGATCTCTTCACTATATTAATGAAAATTCAGGATATGAAGCACAACTACTTGCTGTGGCAACAAATCCTGAAAAATTCAATCCAGATGTAAAGTCTAGAGAGGAATTTGAATGTGACTACATCTTTGCAGGAAATGACTGGCATGATGAGCGTGAAATATCAGAAATATTAAATCCTGATGAAATACCATATAAATTTAAAATCTATGGAAAAAGATGGCAAAACTTTGAAAATCTAGAAAAATACAACATGGGACATCAATTATATGAAATAATGCCTGAAGTTTATGCATCAACAAAGATAATAATAGATGATGCAACAGATCTTACAGAAGTACCATCAGGTGTAAATGGACGTATATTTGATGGACTTGCATCAGGAAAACTAGTTATAACAAACGGTGAAATAGGAGCAAAAGAATTATTTGGAGATAAACTGCCAGTATATCATGATGCAGATTCACTAAAAGAACAGATAGAATTCTACCTAAGTGAACCAGAACTAATGGATGCAACAGTTGAGGAATTACGTAGTATTGTATTAAAACAACATACATATAAGGTACGTGCAGATGAGTTAATTGAAATACTTGCAGATTTTGCATCTAAAGATCGTATAATAATAAAGTATCCAACACCAAGAGCACAAAATAAGTATCATTGGGGAGATTATCACTTTGGATTACAACTTCAGAAGGAATTTAACTTACATGGATATCCATCAAGACTTCAACTTCATGATGACTGGAGAAATAATACAGATGCACTCTATGATATAGTACTGGTACTTCGTGGTACAGGACTTTATGAGCCAAAACCATCACATTATAACATACTATGGAATATTTCACATCCTAACCGTGTAAGTGTTGGTGAATACAATAGCTTTGATAAGGTTTATATTTCATCAAATTACTGGACAGAGAAGATAAAACCAGTACTTGATGTTGATGTAGAAGCACTACTTCAATGTACAAATCCACAGAGATTCCACAGACATTATGATGAACACTACAAAAGTCAACTATTATTTGTTGGAAATTCAAGAATGATATATCGTAAGATTTTACATGATCTTCTACCAACAGATTATGATCTTCAAATCTATGGAAATAACTGGGAAGGAATACTTGATGATAAATACATAACAGATAATTATATTCCAAATGAGGAAGTATACAGGGCATATTCATCATGTGATGTACTACTAAATGATCACTGGGATGACATGCTTGAGAAAGGTTTTATATCAAATAGAATCTTTGATGCTCTTGCATGTGGTGCAACAATAGTATCAGATCATGTAAAGGGAATTGAAGATGTCTTTGGTGATAGTGTTATTGTATATGAAGATAAAGAAGATCTTCCAGCAAAAATAGAAGAAGCATTAAATCGTGAACCTGTAGAAGTAGATGTTGTAGCTGAACATACATATGCAAAGCGTGTTGAAAAAATTATTGCAGATTATGAAGAAAAGATAAATAAAAAATAGTTAAAAATTAAAATAAAAAAAAATAAAAAAAGAGTAGATTTGGTGGGATTATATTTCACCAAAAATTCTTTTTATTTCATCATACGTCTCATGATTTTACCCATAGGTCCTGACATGTTACGTTTACCCATTCCACCTTTAAGGGCTTTTTTAGTTACATTATAGTATTTTAGAAGATCTTTAACATCCTCATTTTTAAGTCCTGCTCCACGACTTATACGACTTATTCTTGACTTTTTAATAACTTCTGGATTTTCAAGTTCATAGTCTGTCATTGATTGCATTAGAACTTTATATTTTTCTAGTTTTTCCTCTGTTTCCATGGTAGCACTAGCAGGTATTTGTGATCCCATACCAGGTATGAGTTTCATTATACTTTGTAGTGATCCCATCTTTTTCATCATTCCAAGCTGATTTTGCATATCTTTTAGTGTGAATTTACCAGAAACAATAGATTCTACCATTTCCTTGTCTTCTTTATCAGCTGTTACTTCTGATGCTTTTTCAATAAGAGTTTCTATATCTCCCATTCCAAGAAGTCTTGAGATGAATCTTTCAGGATCAAATGCTTCAAAGTCATCTACACGTTCTCCTGTACCAATAAATTTAATTGGAGCTCTGATTTCTGCTACTGCAGATAGAGCACCTCCTCCTTTTGCTGATCCATCAAGTTTACTTACAATAATTGATCCAATTTCTGTTGTTTCTTTGAATGCTTTTGCTTGTTGTCTTGCTTGCTGTCCTATTGTTCCATCAATTACAAGTATTACTTCATCAGGTTCTACTACTGTACTAAGGGTTCTCATTTCCTCAAGAAGATCTTCTTCTTCTTTATGACGTCCTGCTGTATCTACAATTACAATGTCGTATTTGTTTCCAAATGCATCAAGTCCTTTTTGTGCAAGATCTACTGCATCTTTATTTTCTGGTTCTCCAAATACTGGTATGTCAAGATCTTCTGTTAATTGTTTTAGCTGTTCATATGCAGCTGGTCTCCATGTATCTGTACATACAATTGCTGAGGTAAGTCCTCTTTTTTTAAGATTTTTTGCAAGTTTTACTGTGGTTGTTGTTTTACCACTTCCCTGCAGACCAAACATCATTAGTTTGTATGGCTTTTTAGTAATTTTTAGTTCTTCTGGTTTTTGTCCAATTAAATTTACAAGTTCTTGATATACAATACGCATTACATGTTCTTTAGGACTTAATCCTTTAGGTAGTTCTTCTTCTAATGCTTTTTGTTCTATTTGTTTTGTGAGTTTAAATACTACTTTTACATTTACATCTGATTGAATGAGTGCTTTTTGAATATCTTTTGTTATCTCTTTTAGCACTTTTTTATCAATTACTGACATTCCTGAAATCTTTTTCATTGTTTTTGTTAGGCTGTCACTTAATCCTTCAAGCATTATTTCTACCTCCTAATTTTGTGTTGTGATCTATGATAATATTTTTTATATTTAATATCATTTATTATATTTATAATATATTGTTGCTGATTTAATAAAGATTTTTTTATAATTTAAAAAAGAAATATAATAATATTATAGAAAATTTAAAATGAAAATTATTTAAAAGGAATTGGTTTATTATGTTAGATGAATTGAAAAAATCATTAGTTGAATGTCCTGTTGTTAAAAAAGGTGAATATTTCTATTTTGTACATCCTATAAGTGATGGTGTACCTCTTGTTGAGGCTGATCTTCTTAATGAGATTATGGATTATATTATTGATCATTATAATCTTAACTTAGTTGATAAAATTGTAGGTGTTGAATCTATGGGTATTCCTCTTGCAACAGCTCTTTCAATTAAAACTGGTATTCCATTTGTAATTATTCGTAAAAGATCATATGGTCTTGATGGTGAATGTGCTGTTCATCAAAAAACAGGTTATGGTGAAAGTGAACTTTACATTAATGGAATTAATGCTGATGATAATATTCTTCTTATTGATGATGTTGTAAGTACTGGTGGAACATTAATGAGTGTAATTAATGCTCTTGATGATATAGGTGTGAACTTAGTTTATACAATAGTTCCAATAGAAAAAGATGATGGTCGTGTTATTGTTGAAGAAAACACAGGACATACTCTTGAAACACTTGTTAAAATTAAGATGGTTGATGGTAAAGTAACACTTGTTGAATAGTTACAAAGTAAGGGGAGTTAATTTTTAGATGCCAACAATTGATTATAACTATAAAATTGATGATATAGTAGCAAAGATAGAAGAACTTGATGCAAAAAATGTAATACTTCAATTTCCAGAAGGACTGAAAATGGATGCAACAGAAGTTGCAAATGAAATTGATGAAAAAACACCAACTGATGTAAACATACTAATTGATGCTGATGCATGTTTTGGAGCATGTGACCTTGCAGATCATAAAGTAAATGGACATATGGACTTAGTTGTACACTTTGCACATACTACTCTTGGTCTTGAAACTGATTGTCCTGTAATGTATATTGAAGCTTCATCATCTGCTGATATTAAAGCACCACTTCTTGATGCACTCTCTAAAATTGAAGATCCAGATGTTAAATGTGTAGGTGTTATAACAACAACACAACATATTCATAATCTTGATGATATGATACAAATCATAAAAGATGAAGGATACGATGTAAAAACCTCACCTGGTGTTACAACAGCAAAAGGACAGGTACTTGGATGTAACTTTACATCAATAAAAAATCTTGATGTTGATGTAATAATATATGTTGGAAGTGGAGATTTCCATGCACTTGGAGTTAAACTTTTCACAAAAAAACCAGTAATTGTTGCCGACCCATTTAAGGGATCTGCACGTGATATAGAAGAGTTTTATGATAGAATATTAAGGGTAAGATTTGCAAGAATTACAAAGGCAAAAGATGCAAAAAGCTTTGGAATTATAATATCATCAAAGAAAGGACAGCTAAGATTTGATCTTGCATTAAAACTTAAAAAGCTTATAAAAGAACATGGCTTTGATGCACAGATTCTTAACATGGACTATATTTCACCAGATAGACTTCTTCCATTTAATCTTGATGCATATGTAATGACTGCATGTCCAAGAATTGCAATTGATGATAATGCAATGTATAAAAAGCCAATTCTTACACCACAAGAACTTGAAATAGTATTAGGTATCCGTACATGGGATGATTATCTTATGGATGAAATCATAATACATGATAAACAACAATAAATAGGAAAATTATATTATTAAAGAATATTAAATATATAGTAATATATTAGATTTTTATAAATTTTTTATCCATTAATTCAATATAATTTAAAGGGGATGTTTTATAATGAACCATAAACAAGGTGATGTAGTATTACCTGGAGAAGTTTTATGTACTTATGAGGAATTTATTCCCTCAGATTGGACATATGTTGAGGATGGATATATTAAAGCATCAATTTTTGGATATCTTAAAGTTGATGATATGAATAAGGAGATTTCCATAGTTGCAGATAATGCTCCAGAACATATAAAAGTTGGAGATCGTATTATTGGTCATGTAACTGAGGTAAAACAGTATAAAGCTCTTATTACAGTGAAAAAAATTGTTGGCAACAATCGTGATATTGTTGCAGGATATAAGGGCTATATTCATATTTCACATGCAACAGATGATTATGTCTGTTCTATGCATGAACTCTTTAAGATTGGAGATATAATTGAAGCAGAAGTTATTAATAAAATTGGCTCAGAATTTATTGAGCTTACAACAGCTGATGATGATTTAGGGATTATAAAGGCAATGTGTGTATTTTGTCGTAAGTTTATGAAATTAGCTGGAGATAAATTAGTTTGTGAATGTGAACATTCAACTACACGTAAATTATCAAGTAATTATGGGAGAATATTAGATGAAAATTATTGAAGAAGACGCTGAAAAATTAGTATTAGAAATTACAGGAGAAAGCCACACAATCTGTAACATTTTAAGAAAAAGACTTATGAGTCAAGATGATATTTATGCAGCAGCATATGATATTACACACCCTCTTATTGGAGAACCAGAATTTGAAGTTCACAGTCCATCTCCAAGAGACTCTATAACAAGAGCTGCAAATGAAGTTAAAGGTGAAGCAGCAGACTTTAAAGATGCAGTACTTGCAGCTTTTGATGAATAGATTTTTTGGAATAGTTTATTGTAGGATTTAATTCCAAAACTTTTTTTTACTTTTTTTTTTAATCTTACAAAAAAAATTTCTTATTTTTTTTAATTCAAATTTTATAAATTATTTATAAACACTTTTTTTTAATAGAAATTTACATTTATCTATAAATTACAAAATATCATACCATGATGAAGTATAGAAATCCAGCATTAACAGTTGATACAATAATAATAAAAGATTCACAAATTGTACTAATTAAACGATTAAATGATCCACATAAGAATTCATGGGCACTTCCTGGTGGATTTGTAGAATATAATGAAAAGGTAGAAATAGCAGCAGTACGTGAAGCAAAAGAAGAAACAGGACTTGATGTAAAATTAAATCAACTAGTAGGAGTATATTCAGATCCAAGTCGTGACCCAAGAGGACATACAGTAAGTGTTGTATATACAGCTGAAATTGTAAATGGAGAACTTAACTCAGGTAGTGATGCAAAAGATGCAAAATTTATAGATATAGATACACTAGATGATATAAGCCTTGCATTTGACCATAATGAAATACTCACAGATGCTAAAAATATGAACTTACTTCAAAGCATTGAGAAATAAAAAATACTACTTATTGAATACAATTTTTTATATTTAACAAAATTTATTTTATATTGAAAAAACAAATAGTATTATACAGATATAAAAAAAAATTAATAATTTTATAAATTTACAAATTTACAGGAGATCATGATTATAGATGGAATTTTGTCCAGATTGTGGAAAAGTTTTATTTCCAATAAATGGTAAGTTCATATGTGAAGACTGTAACTATGAAAAAGGAGTAACAGAAGAATCAAAAAAACAATATGAAGTTACTGAAAAAGTTGATAAAGAAGATACAGTAATTGTAACAGATAGTAATGTTAAAACTTTACCAACAATAAAAGTAATTTGTCCAAAATGTCAAAATAAAGTTGCATTTTGGTGGTTACAACAAACAAGAAGTGCAGATGAATCAGAAACAAGATTTTTCAGATGTACAGATTGTGACTACACATGGAGAGAATACGACTAAATTCTCTCATTTAAATTCTTTTTTTTAAGATAGATTAAAAAATAATAACTTTTTTTTATCTATAAAAAAAAGAAGATAATAAAAAATAATACTTAAAATAGAAGATAATTTCTTAAGTATTTTTCTTAAATCACTTTGTTATTTTATTTTTTTTATTAAAACGTGCTTTTAGAAATATTTTATCATAAAAGAACAGTCTTTTATGTGGAAATATATTATAATTTTTTTGTGATAATATGACAAATAAAAAATCAAAACATAGCAGTCAAGAAGATCCTCTTGCTGAATTAAATACTTTAAATAAGGATAATGCTAAACCTCTTAAGGTTGAAACAATTGAAACAGAAAAGGATCCTCTATATATAATGGAACAGAAAAATCAGGATAAACTACCAGATTATGATAGTAAATCACATTCCATTGTAAAAAATGCTGATAAAAAAGATGACATAAATAGTGATACTGAAATTAAATACGAAAAAGAAGATAAAATCAACAACATACTACTTGATGCAATTGATGAAATTGCAGTAGGAGATTCACCACAAGAAGCAAAAAATGCATCAGAAGGTGCACAAGAAGAAGCTGAAATTCTTGAAAAAGTACTCAGTGGATCTGAAGATGAAATAGTGGTGGATGTAAAAAGAAAAGATCCTAAATCCTTCAAAATAGATGTTAAGGATGTTGAACCTGAAAATCTAAATTCAAGAATGGAAAATCTTGACTCAGAACTTGAAAACTTAGATCTTAAATCAAAAGTTGAAGCTAAAGCTGAGAAAAAAGTTGAAACTAAAAGTGATGTGAAAGCATCAAAAGATTCAACTGACAAGTCAGATAAGGCTGAAACTAAGATTATTGATGAGGTAAAAGTTGATGGTGATGGTGTACCATTATTAAATCAGCTTGACATGGATAAACTTAAAAATTCATCAATTGTTAAAAATACAAAACATAACCTTTCTAAAATTGTAGGCGTAGTTGTTGGTTTATGTGTTATGGCTTTTGGTATAATACAGGCATTTAATGATACAATTAAAATATCAGATAGTGTTATGTATGGAGAACATGAAACTATAGCAATAGCAATGATTTTTATTGGAGTTCTTATAGTATTATTATCATTTTATAAAGAAATCATGAGTTATTTCTCTTTTGCAGAAACTGGAGATGATGACATCACAGAATCTGGAAGTATTGATGATTTTAATGAAGATAAAAAATAATATTCACCCTCAATGATATGAAAATTAAAATAAAAGATATGTCTATTTTTATATGGTAGACATTCTCTGCGTGCTTAATTTTTAGTTAAACTATTTTTTTAATATTTTTTTTAATTTTAATTATAAACCTATTTTTTTAATTACAATAATTTCTTATTTTTACTTTGTTTTAATAAATTTATTTTATCTTATTTTTATTCAGAAGTTGTTTTTTCTTATTAAAAAAACATTAATGTTATTAAATTATAAAAATAGAATTAATATTATAGCAATGAGTTTAATTATTTATTAAAAGTATATTTTTTAATGATATTATAATTAGACAAGATTCTGCGATTTTTAATAATAATTATGTGGGAGGATTAAAGTCAATGCGAAAAGAGATGCAAATTCTAATTATTGTTTTAGTTGTTGTTATCTGTGCAGTTTCAGCTGGTGGTATTTATTACTTCAATGAGATGCAAAATAAGAATAATGAACTTAATAATTCTTTAAATTCTATGCAACAAGAACTTGATCAGGTAAAAAATCAGGCAAATAATACAACACAAAACAATACAACAGATACATCATCTAGTTCATCATCATCTTCTAAAGTATCATCATCTGGTTCATCAAGTTCTGGAAAAGTAACATATGAGCAAGCTGGTGTTGATAAAAATGTAGGTTATATGAAAACCTGTAAATATAAAGGCTGTGGCTGTGTATATAATTCAACTTTAAGTCATTGTCCAAGATGTGGACAGAGAAACATATATGTATAGATGAATAGGGAGGAAGTATTGATTTTTTCCTATTTTCTACTACTTTTTTTTTAACTTTTTTTTATAGCAATACTTATTTTAATTAATAAATTAACATAATATATGGTAAATTTTAATATTTATAAAATATAAAAATATTAATCAGTAATATAATTTTAAGGAGAGTTTTTAATAGTGTTTAAACTTATATTAAGTGATCCAAGTATATTTAAAACAAGTTTTGAAGCAATTTCATCAATTGTTGATGAGGTACAAATAGAAGTAGATTCAGATGGTTTAAGATTAAATGCAATTGATCGTAGTCACATTACATTTGTACATCTTGACTTAAAAGAAAGTTTATTTGATATATTCCAGTGTGATAAACCAATTAAACTTAACATTGATACAGAAGAATTAATGAAAGTTCTTAAAAGATCAAAATCTGATGATGTAATGGAATTAACAGTTGATGGTGGAAACCTTATAGTTACATTTGAAGGAGAAGTTAAAAAGACATTCAAAGTAAAACTCATAGATCTTGAATATGATACACCAACACCTCCATCAATAGAATACCCTGTAAAAATAAGCATCCCTATTGGAACTCTTAAAGAAACAATACAAGATATTGAAATTGTAGCAGACAGAGTAGAATTCAATATTAACCAGGATGTTTTAAAACTCAAAGCTGTTGGAGAATTTGCAGATGCAGAAGTAGAATATTTACACGGTGAAAAAGTTTTAGAAACAGTAAAAGCAGTATTTGCAATTGAAAACATTAAAGAAATGCTTAAAGCAGAGAAATTTGCAGATAACACCTACATAGCATTAGGTAATGACATGCCTTTAACTTTAACCTTAGAATTATTAAATGAAGAAGGAGAGCTATCATTCCTATTAGCTCCAAGAATTGAAGAAGAATAGATTTTATATTCTTTTTTTCAATAAATTTTTTTAGTAATTTTAGTTGGGAAATTATAATCACCACATATTTTTATTTTAGAATACATTATTCTTTTTTTAAATTTTATGATGAGAATTAAAAATATTTAAGGAGATAGTATAGCTTGGATACATTTTTTCAAAAACTAAGAGATATTCAAAAAAAGGAAAGAAATGACGGACCTTTATCTGAAATAGATGATACATTCTATGATGATGCTTCAAACTATCTTCAGCATTTATTAAAAATAGTTGATGATAATCCTCTTTCTTTAGAAGCATATCAACTACGTGATGCTAAAAGAATTACTGTTGAAATCTGTGAAAGACGAGAAGTTAAGATTCTAACAACAGCACTTTCTAATGTTCAAAAATCACATGATCTTATAAATGGTGAAAGAAGTGATTCTAGTTTACATGAGGAGTTGCCATTAAATATTACAGCAGATGAGGAGAAGTTATATTTTGACTTAGTTGATACAATTGTTGCACATCGTCAGTATATAATGCATAATGAATCAGAAATGCCTAAAAGACCTCAGCCTACACAGAAGGTAGAGGCAAAGCCTGAAGTAGTTCTTGAGCCTGAAGCTGAAGCAATATTAAATGCAAAACCTGTTGATGAGCCAGTAATTGAAGATAAAAATGGTAGTGTTACATCAGAAGTTAGTGACATGCCACAATCTGTTGATGTTAATGAGCCTAGTGTTGGTAATGTTTCAGATGTACGTCTTGATGAGAGTCAAATTGCAATGATGTTTGGTGAAATTCCAGATGCAGAGCCTGATGTACCAGACTATGTATATGCAGAAAATGAGCCTGTTGAGGATAAAAAAAGAACAGATATTATTACTCCATTTAAACCACCAAAAGCACCAGAAACTGACACAGTAGCACTTCAAAATAATGAAGGTGATCATAAAAAAAAGCAACAGATGATGCAAAACTCATCTTTTAATGACACACCTATTGAAGATAAACAAACCATACAAAAATCTGATGATTTAGAACAAAAACAAATAGATCAGACACAGCAAATTCAACAAGAAAATCAACAACAAGTAGATGACGTGGAAGAATCTGAAAATAAGATACATGTAGTTGAAGATAACTTAAATTCAGAAGAAATAGTAGAATTTAAAGAAGATCTAAATACAGATATTTTAGATGCAGATGAAAAAAGCTATGGACCATTTAATGTACAGGATGTAGTAGTACTACCAAAATCCATAGTAAAAATACTTAAGATGCACGATGTAATTGATATATTATAGTGTCAAATAACATCATACAACCCTAATCCCCTTTTAAATGAAGACTGATTTTTATATATAAAACAATTTTTTATATACATCTATAATACATAAATATAAATATAGATCATTAATATAATAATATATAGATAAATTATTGATTGTTCTATCATGTTGAACAATTAGGATTTAATTAAAAAATATTATTAAAATATTTTATTATACATAGATGTAAAAACAACACAAAACATGATATTTTAGATATTATCGTATGTATATTTTTTTTATAGAAAAAGAAATTAAGATGATACAATCAATTGTATTTTTTGTTTTTTTTCTTAATTTATGAATATTTTTAACGGAAAAATGAGATTTTAACAATAAAAAAATATTCAAAATAGAAATATCTTTTAATAAAAAAGGGATATTCTTTTAAGAAGTAGAACTTATTGTTACTACTTTAAAATTTTAATACAAATTATTTCCAGTAAAATATAACGGATAATTTTTATTTCAATTTATATAATGACGAGGTGAATTAGATGAAAATACCACGAGAAAGAAGGACCTACTGTCCAAAATGTAAAAAACACACAGTACACGAAGTACACACATCCAAAAAAAGAAAAGCAAGTGAATTAAAATGGGGACAACGTCAGTTCAGACGTGTAACCGCAGGTTACAGAGGTTACCCAAGACCTTTACCATCAGGAAGTAAACCTATTAAAAAATTAGATTTAAGATACAAATGTAAAGAATGTGGAAAAGCTCACATTAAAAGAGATACCAACATCCGTGCAGGAAAAGTTGAATTTGTATCACAATAGATTAAAATTTAATTTTAATTATTTTTTTCCAGGATTTAATTATACATACTAAAAAGAGAGCTTCAATTAGTGAGGCTTTCTTTATTTTTTTTAAAATCCAATGGTAAATAAATATTTTTTTTCACATCTTAAAAGGGAGGAATTGTACATGGCTAAACAAGCAAGTAATTTTTTAAAAGTTAAATGTGGCGACTGTGAAAACAATCAAATAATCTTTGACCACGCATCATCAACAGTTAAATGTGTTGTATGTGGTAAAACATTAGTTGAACCAAAAGGTGGCCGTTCTAAAATTTGTGCACAAATCGTTGAAGTTTTAGACCACTAGATCTTAGGATAATATAGATTGCTAATTCCAGGTGATTTTAAATGGTTAGAATGAATAAGCAATGGCCTGAAGAAGGTGATCTAATTGTTGGAACCGTACATAAAGTATTAGGTTATGGAGCTTTTGCAAAACTAGAAGAATATGAGGGTAAAGAAGCATTTATCCACATTTCAGAAGTTTCTTCTGGTTGGGTAAAAAATATCAGAGATTATGTTCGTGAAAATCAAAAGATAGTTGCAAGAGTTCTTAGAGTAAACCCAAAAAAAGGTCATGTAGATGCATCTTTAAAACGTATACGTGAAGATCAAAGAACACGTCGGATGCAACAATGGAAGATTGAGCAAAAAGCTGAGAAATTATTAGAAATTTCTGCTAAATCAATTAATAAGACTTTAGATGAAGCTTATGATGAAGTAGGATATCTAATTATGGAAGAATTCGGAGACTTATATGAAGGTTTCGAGTTAGCTTCTGATGAAGGGGAAGATGTGCTTTTAGCTTTAGATATTGATCCTCAATGGGCTGAAGTTATCACTTCTGTTGCTAAGAAAAACATTTCAACACCTGAAGTACAAATTACAGGTTATGTTGATTTAACATCATACAAACCTAACGGTGTAGAAGTTATTAAAGAAGCTCTTATGGCTATTGAAACTGATAATGTTGAAGTTCAATGTGTTGGAGCACCTAAATACAGAATCATGGTAACAGCTGAAGATTATCCAACGGCTGAGAAAATATTAAGTGAATCTTCTGATAAATGTATTGAAATTATTGAATCTAACGAAGGATTTGGACATTTCCACCGTGAATTAGAAGAATAATTACATTTTATTTAGAATGGATTCATTCTCTTTTTTTACTTTTTTTTATTATATTTTACTTATTTCTAGAATTCTTTTTTGATAATATTTATTAAATATTGATAATTACTAAATATATAATCTAGAATAGGAATAAAAATGCTTTAGTTATTTAGGGCTTTTTTCTTTTTTATAATTATTTTTAATGGAGAGGGGAAAATTTATGAATATTGAAGATATACCTCCAAAATACTATGTTTTAGATGAATTTAAGTTTGAAAATGGTGAAGTTCTAGAAAATCAGAAAGTTGAATATATTACACTTGGAACACCACAATATGATGATGAAGGATTTATTACAAATGCTGTAATTTACTTCCATGGTACATCTGGTAATTATGGTTCTATACGTAGAATATCAGAAGAACTTGGTGAAAATCGGGCATTTGATACAGATAAGTTATTTTTCATATCTCTTTCAACACTTGGTACACCTGGTAGTTGTTCACCTTCAACATCAAATATGGGACGTAATTTCCCAGAATATACAATTGCTGATATGGTTAATTTTAATAAACAATTTATCATGGAATGTTTAAATGTTAAACACTTACGTGGTGTTATTGGAAATTCTATGGGTGGATTTGAAGCTGTTATGTGGGCTTGTATGTATCCTGATGATATGGATTTTCTAATATCTCTTGTAAGTAGTTATAAGGTTGGTGGACAAAACTATGTTCTTTCAAAGCTTATGTATGATGTTATAGTTTCAGATCCTAACTTTGAATGTGATGAAAATATTGATGAACTTAAACGTTCACTTATAATTTCAAGTAAGGCAATGTATTCATTTGGTCTTTCACGACAGTTTTATATGGATCAACCAGTTGAGGATATTGCAAAGTATATGGATGAGTTTGCATATGAGGATGCACAAGAGGATGTATTTGATGCATTTTATCGTTGTGTTGCAAGTATGAACTATGATTTAACAGATTGTGTTGAAAATATTAAGGTAAAAACATTAATTATTGGAATTTATGAGGATCAATATTTCCCACCAGAACTTGATGCTATACCAATGCATGCAAAGATAAAAGATTCACGTCTTATATGTTATAATTCATATCTTGGTCATGTTGGATCATCTGAATTATCAAAAATTCACAATGAACTTGAGGACTTCATGTCTGAATTTAAATATTAAAGGTGTGTTGCAACTGTAAATATTTTTTTTATAGATTATATGAAAGTTATGATAGTTTAATACAAAAATATAAACATAACATAAAAAGATAAATATATATCATGAAGTTTCAGATGAGAAGATGTAAAGTTTGTAATGAATACACACTAAAGGATGTCTGTCCACGATGTGATGAGAAAACTGGTGTAATATTTCCGGCAAGATACTCACCACAAGATAAGTATGGAAAATATAGGCGTATGATGAAAAAACAACAACAGGAAAATATGTAAAAGAATGAATAGTTGTTTTTTCTATTAATTTTTATTAAATCTTAATTTTTTTAATTTTTTTAGGGAGGAGACTGATAATATGGATGATAAAATACAAATAAAACAAATTGAAGATGTAGAGCTTGAAAATCCTATAATTTTTGAAGGATTACCAGGAATAGGATTTGTAGGTAAAATTGTTGTTGATGAAATAATAAAACAACTTGATGCTACTAAGTTTGCAGAACTTCAATCTGACTATTTCCCACCACAAGTTACTGTAAAAAAAGATGGTCTTATAGATCATATGAAAAATGAATTCTACTATGTAAAAGATTTCGGAGAAGAAAAAAGAGATCTTGTAATTCTTACAGGTAATACTCAGGCAACAGATTATGATGGACAAATTGCAATATCAAGAGAGTTAATGAACTTCTTTGCAGATCTTGGTGCTGATAAAATATTTACACTTGGTGGTATTGGAACAGGTGAAATGGTAGAGAAAAACAGAGTATTTGTAGCAGGTAATGATCTTGATGCAATTAATGAAGTAATTGAACTTGATAATACTCATATAAGAAAAGATGAAGGGGGATCAATTATTGGAGCTTCTGGTCTTCTTCTTCATTATGCAGAAGAAAAGGATGTAAAAGCTGTATGTCTTATGGGTGAAACTCCAGGTTTCTTTGTTGATCCATCAGCTGCAAAAGAAGTATTGATGGTTCTTTTCAAATTACTTGGATTTGAATTTGATCTTGAAGAGCTTGATGAGAAAATTGAAACTACACTTAAAAGATTATCATTAAATCCACAATTTAATCCAAATATGATGGAAGCACAACAGGCACCTCAACCTGCACCTAGTGATGATCTAAGATACATTGGATAAACACATATTAAATTATAAGATATATACTTAATAATTCCCCACCTATACATCTTTTTTAATCTTTTTTTTATAAGGAAAATACAATATTGGAGAAGTGCTAAAATTTATGATAATAAATGCAGATTTACATGTACATAGTAAGTATTCAATGGCAACATCAAAGAATATGGAACCAGTAGTAATGGCAGAAGAATCCCAGAAGAAAGGTCTTGATCTTATAGCAACAGGTGATGGACTTCATTCAGGATGGCTTGATGAACTTGAAGATGCACTAGTTGAAATAGATGACAGTGGAATTTATAAATTAAAAGATGACACACTAGGTGTTAATACAAAGTTTATTACAACCACAGAAGTAGAAGACAATCACCGGATTCATCATCTTATACTTATTCCATCACTTGAAGTTGCACGGGCTATGCGTGATGATTTTATTGTAAAGAATATGGATGCTGATGGAAGACCAAGAATAAGAATGGATGGAGAGCAAATCATTGAAATTGCACGTAAATATAACTGTATTATAGGTCCTGCACATATATTTACACCTTGGACTGGTCTTTATAAGTCATATGATTCAATAGAGGATTGCTATAAACAAAGACCTGACTTTGTAGAACTTGGACTTTCAAGTGATAGTGATCTTGCAGATTTAATTGATGAACTTAAAGATTATACATTTCTTACAAACTCAGATTCACACTCTCCATGGCCACATAGAATGGGTCGTGAATTTAATAAGATGGAAGTTGATGAATTAACATTTGAAGGTATAAGACGAGCAATATTAAATAATAATATTATTGAAAACTATGGATTTGATCCACGTATGGGTAAATATCATGAAACAGGATGTATTGATTGTTATAAGATTTATTCAATATTTGATGCACAAGAGCGTAACATGAAATGTAGTTGTGGTGGACGTATTAAAAAAGGTGTAAAGGGAAGAATTGAAGAACTTGCAAGTTATGATGTAGCTCATCATCCAGAGGGTCGTCCTCATTATCAGTATATTCTACCACTTGCAGAACTTCTTAGTGTTGTTCACAATAAAGGTGTTATGACAAAGTATGTTCAAAGTAGGTATGATCGTTTAATTGAGCTTTTTGGCTGTGAAATTGATGTTCTTCTAAATGTTGATATTGAAAAGATACGTAAAGTTGACATGCTTCTTGCTAATGCTCTTGAATCCTATCGTAATGATAGTTTAGATGTTGAGCCTGGTCGTGGAGGATGTTATGGTAAGGTTAATTATAACTAGATTTATTTAGAATTTATATATTAGTAATAATATTAATATAGTATTTAGAATAAATATATGAATATAATAGTAGATTTTATAATCTACTTGGTTTAAAGGAAAAATATATTTTTTTTAAATATTTAGAATAAAAAAAAAGAAATTGAGGTAATAATATGGATTTATTAGCAATGGACTTTACAACAATAGGAATCTTTGTTCTCATAGGTTTTGTAATAATCACATTAGTTGGTCAATTAATGGGTAAAGCATTAGAATAGATTAAATTTATTTTTTTAAATTTAATTTAAATTATCTTTTTTTTAGTTATTTAGCTCTTTTTAGTATATTTTAGAAGTTTTTCATCTATTTTTATATTTCATTTTATTATAAGTTATTAGTTATAAGTTATAATTAATTTAGATATAAAATTATAATATTGTTGTAGATTTATCTTTAAAATTAGCGGATTTGGGGGGATTCGAACCCCCGATCTCCAGATTAGGAGTCTGGTGCCCTATCCTGGCTGGGCTACAAACCCATTACATAAAAATATTTAAGTAATTATTATGTAGAATTAATATAATAAGTTAAAATTATTGTTAAATTTAAATAAAATAAGTTCTTTTTAAAATTAGCGGACCTGGGGGGATTTGAACCCCCGGCCTTTGGATTAGAAGTCCAACGCCCTATCCAGTCTAGGCTACAGGCCCATGTAATTACACATATTACTATTATTATGGTTTATTTGTTTTTATATATATACTTTACGGTTATGATTTAAAAAAAGTAATTATTCATAAAAAAAATTAATTATCATTAAAAAAAGTTCTTTAAAAAAATAAAATAATTTGAGAATATCGCATCTCAAAAAATATAATATGATTGTTTATCTATTAGCAATTCTTTTTTTTAGTAGTATCATATATTAATAGAAAATATCTTCAAACTACTATCAAATAAATTGAAAAAAAAATAAAAGAGAAAAATATCAGATTCTCATTTTATCTTTTATAATACTAAATTTCGAAGTATTGTCCAATATCTGGAATTGTAACTCCAGTTTTTCCATTACTGTTTTTAGTTCTACTTACATAAACTTTAATATGTGAGAAGTTAGGATCTGATGTTGTAGCATCAAATACTATACATTCACCGTTAGCTTCAGTATTTACAATTGTACCTTCACTTGATGTAATTGTAATATCACCAAGATCAGCTTTCTGTAGTAATGAGTATGCTTGTGGAACTGTTAATTTATCTACAGATGGAGTATCTGGGTTAGTAGGATTTGTCGGATTAGTTGGATTTGTCGGATTTGTTGGATTTGTCGGATTTGTTGGATTTGTTGGGTTGGTTGGATTTGCTGGGTTATCATTAGGGTTGTTTTGGTTGTTGTTTTGGTTGTCTCCTTGACTATTTCCTGATCCATTACCTGCTGGTGTTGCTACTGGATTGTCTGCTGAAATTAAACTCTGGCTAGCTTTAACATTTCCAGCTGAATTATTATTTGAAGCTGCATTTGCTTGAGCTGCTTGATCTTTTGCTTGTTGAGCTTGTGCCTGTGCTTGTGAAATTCCTTGTCCGTCTGATCCTTTACCATTTGCTTGTCCATCTGCTTGTGCTGGTGCAGATAATGTATCTGTTATTGATGATTCTTCTGTATCAACACTTGCAAGTGGGTTAAGCATGTCATCGTCTATATTTATTTGATATGTAGCTGCAATTATTCCTATAAAGGCTACTATGACAAGAGCTAATATTATCTTCTTATCCATTTTTTCACCATTTATATTAGTTCGCAGTTTTTTTAATATATACTCCTAGAATTGTAGGATTTTCTATATATTATTATAATACTATTTGTTTATTTTTTACTATATAAATTTTTTAATTATTCATATTTGTATTCAGGAATTGCTTTTCTTATATCTGTTATTATGGTCTTTTTCTTTTCTTGTTTTTGTTTTGGATATTCTACTTGTCGTAGAAGATCTTCTGCATATGTTAGTGCACTTTTATATTTTTCTATTAATACTTTAAGATCGTCTATTGCTGTGATATCTCCACTATATAGTCTTTCTTCTATGTTGTATAGTTCTGTGAATTCTTCTCCCATCATGTGCATTTTGATGTTGTCTGGTTTGATGAAGATCTTGATTTCTATTCCTTGTGTTATTTCATAGTATTTTCTTGGTCTTCCTCTTTCTATTTTTTTGTAGCTGGGGTTTATGAGACCTAATTCTTCCATTGCTTTTAGGTGTCCTATTATTGCTTTTTGACCAATATTGAGTTGTTGTGATATTTCACTTACAAATTTTGGTTCTTCAGTTAGTAATGCAAGGATGTCTCGTCTTGTTTTACATCCTATTACATCGAGTACTGCTTCAAGATTCATTTTCTTTTCATTCCTTTTTTATTGTCTCTGATTTTATTATTTATTTTAATAATTATATAAATATAACCTAAGGTTACTAAAAGATCATAACATTTATATAGTATGAAATAATTATTTATAATTAAGAAAAGTTTTTTGTAACCAAAGGTTATTAAAATAGGAAACCTTTATATACTAAATCAAATTTAAAATAATAAATAAGAGAAAAATAATTTTGTAACTTTGAGTTACTATAATAATTACAAGGGTGTATAAATGACAGAAGAAGAAAAAATCAAAGCAGAAACAATGCAAGATGAAGAAAACATAGAAGAATCCTCACAAGAAGAAAACACAGAACAACAAGAAGAACAACAAGAGGAAGAAAAAACAAAAGAAGAACAACTAGAAGAACAACTACAACTATACAAAGACAAAATACAAAGACTACAAGCAGATTTTGAAAACTTCAAAAAACGCTCAGAAAAAGACAGACAAGAATTTGTCAAATATGCCAATGAAGGAGTAATACTTGCAATGCTGGAGGTATATGAAGATTTAGAACGTGCACTTCAAGTTGAAGATGATAAAGATCTAAGAGAAGGAGTAGATTTAATATACAAGAAATTTACAAAAGTCTTAGAAGATCAAGGTGTTTGTGAAATAAAAACAGAACATGAAAAATTTGACCCATACAAACACGAAGCACTACTAACAGAAAATAATGATGATTATGAAAACAATGAAATCATCCAAGACTTACAAAAAGGATACACTCTAAATTCAAAAGTCATACGATACTCAAAAGTAAAAGTATGCAAAAAATAAATAAATTATAATCTAAATTAAACTTATCATTTCAAAAAAAAATATAACAAAAAAAAATTAAAAAACAAAGGTGAATATATATGGCAGAAGAAAAAGTTATAGGAATAGACTTAGGAACAAGTAACTCAGCAGCAGCAGCTTTAGTTGGAGGAAAACCAACAATCATACCAAGTGCTGAAGGAGCAACCCAATACGGAAAATCATTCCCAAGTTATGTAGCATTTACAGAAGAAGGAGAAGTACTTGTAGGAGAACCAGCAAGAAGACAAGCAGTAACAAACCCAGAAAGTACAATCAGTGCAATTAAAAGACACATGGGATCAGACTACACAGTAAACATAAAAGGAAAAGACTACACACCACAAGAAATCTCAGCATTAATCTTACAAAAAATCAAAAAAGATGCAGAAGCATTCCTCGGAGAACCAGTAAACAAAGCAGTAATTACAGTACCAGCATACTTCGATGACAACCAAAGAACTGCAACAATTGATGCAGGTAAAATCGCAGGACTTGACGTATTAAGACTTGTAAACGAACCTACAGCAGCATCACTTGCATACGGACTTGACAAAACAGATGAAGAAGACGTAAACATACTTGTATTCGACCTTGGTGGAGGTACACTTGATGTAACAATCATGGAATTCGGAGAAGGAATCTTCGAAGTAAAATCAACAAGTGGAGATACCCAACTTGGTGGAACAGACATGGATACAGCTTTAATGAAATACTTAGCTGATGAATTTGAAAAAGAAAACGGAGTAGACTTACTTAACGATGATCAATCAGCACAACGTCTCAGAGAAGCAGCAGAAAAAGCAAAAATCGAACTTTCAACAACACTCACAACAGACATCAACCTTCCATTCATTACAGCAACAGAAAAAGGACCACTTCACCTTAACACAACATTAACACGTGCAAAACTCGAAGAAATTGTAGATCCAATCATCAAAAGATGTGGAGCACCAATCCAACAAGCAATTGACGATGCAAAACTTGACGGAGCAATCGATAAAATCATCCTCGTAGGTGGACCTACAAGAATGCCATCAATCCAAAAATACGTAGAAAACTTCGTAGGACAAAAAGTAGAAAGAGGAATCGACCCAATGGAATGTGTAGCATCAGGAGCAGCAATCCAAGGTGGAGTACTTGCAGGAGAAATCGATGACTTAGTACTTCTTGATGTAACACCATTATCATTAAGTATTGAAACAATGGGAGGAGTTGCAACAAAACTTATTGAAAGAAACACAACAATCCCAACTAAGAAAAGTCAAATATTCACAACAGCAGCAGACAGCCAGACAAGTGTAGACATCCACGTAGTTCAAGGGGAAAGACCAATGGCAAACGACAACACTACACTTGGAAGATTCCAACTTGTAGGAATACCAGCAGCACCAAGAGGAACACCACAAATTGAAGTAACATTCGATATTGACTCAAACGGTATAATCAATGTATCAGCAAAAGATCAAGGAACAGGAAAAGAACAAAAAATAACAATCACAGCATCAAACAAACTCTCTGATGAAGAAATCGAAGAAAAAATCAAAGAAGCAGAAGCACACGCAGAAGAAGACAAAAAACGTCAAGAAGAAATCGAAATCAGAAACACAGCAGACTCACTTGTATACACAGTTGATAAAACAATTGAAGAACTAGGAGAACAATTAGCTGAAGATAAGAAAACATTACTTAAAGATCAACAAAAAGATCTTCAAGATGCAATTGCAGCTGATGACATAGATCAAATCAAAGAAAAATCAGATGTACTTGATAAAACAATTCAAGAAATCGGAGCAGAAATCTATCAACAAGCAGCACAAGCACAACAAGCACAAGAACAAGCACAACAACAAGCACAAGGACAACCAAACAATGATGCAGCAGCAGATGATGACACAATCGATGCTGACTTCCAGAAATAGATTTAATTAAAAAAGAAAATGGATTTAAAGGAGTGTGAAATATTAATACATTCCTTTATTTTTTTTTAATCTATCCATAAACCTCAAGACTTTTTTTCTAATATAAACAAATATAACAATATAAAAGTAATACTAGTTTTAAAAATAATAAAAAAAATTATTATACAAGGAGTTTAAAACAAATGGCAGATAAGAAAGATTATTATGAAGTATTAGGTGTAGACCGTGATGCTGACCAGAAAACAATAAAAAAAGCATATCGTAAACTTGCAATGAAATATCACCCTGATGTAAATGATGGTGATAAGGATGCTGAAGAAAAATTCAAAGAAGTAAGTGAAGCATACGGTGTACTATCAGATGAAAGTAAAAGACAAAGATATGATCAGTTTGGTCATGCAGGAATGGATGGATATTCACAAGAAGACATATTCAACAACATAAACTTTGAAGACATCTTTGGTGGATTTGGAGGTTCATCAGGTGGATTTGGAAGTATTTTTGACTTATTTGGATTTGGTGGAGGATCATCAGGACAAAGAGTAGAACGTGGAAGTGACCTTGTACAGACACTTAACATTACACTTGAAGAGGTAGCAACAGGAACATCAAAAGAAATTAGTGT
Source organism: Methanosphaera sp. (assembly GCF_022768985.1). Lineage (NCBI taxonomy): Archaea > Methanobacteriati > Methanobacteriota > Methanobacteria > Methanobacteriales > Methanobacteriaceae > Methanosphaera > Methanosphaera sp. The sequence goes on from NZ_JALEKL010000004.1 coordinate 95,736, forward strand.
AACCCACAGAAAACTCTGTCCAACATGTAATGGTTCAAAAGCAGAACCAAACTCTGCTGTAAATACATGTAGTCAATGTAATGGGTCAGGACAGGTAAGACAAGTACAAAATACACCACTTGGACAGTTTGCAACAGTATCAGAATGTCCAACATGTCATGGTGAAGGTAAAGTTATTGAAAATAAATGTCATGACTGTCTTGGTAGTGGACTTAAAAAGATTACAGAAAAAATCACAATCAACATACCAGCAGGTGTAGAAACTGGAACTAAACTAAGAGTAACAGGTGAAGGTGATGATTCTGTAAATGGTGGAGTAAGTGGAGATTTATATGTTACAATCAATGTCCTAAAACATGATCTTTTCACAAGAAATGGACAGGACTTATACTATGAACTTCCAATAAGCTATGTACAAGCATGTCTTGGTGATCAGGTAGAAGTTCCAACAATTGATGGTAAAAATGCAAAACTTACAATACCAGCAGGTACACAGACAGAAACCTCATTTAAACTAAGAAATGAAGGACTTAAACATGTAAAATGGTCTGGTGTTGGAAACTTATATGTAAAAGTACATGTTGTTGTTCCAAAACAATTATCAGAAAAACAAAAAGACATACTCAAAGACTTTGCACATGAAAGTGGAGATGAAATCTCTGAGGTAAGACAAGGATTCTTTGATAAAGTAAAAGAAACCTTAAATAAATAAGTTATGTAGTCAAAAAAAAGTTATAGATAGAGGGATTTATTTATCCTCTATTTTAAATCTTGCCTGGATCTTATAATTAGAAGAACTCGTGCTACAATAAATAGTACTGGAAGTTCAATTAAAGGTCCTATAATAAGGGCAAGTGCAATTAATGGCTTGTCAGGAAATGATGTAACAGCAATTGAAAGTGCAATGGGTGAATTTCTTGCCATTGTAGTAAGGCTTAATGCTGCACTATCAGAGTAGTTGAGATTAATAATTCTCCCTGCAATACGTCCAATAATAAATGTTATTATGAAAAATAATATTATTGGTATAAGAAGTAAAACTAGCACTTCCAGGTTTGCAAGTAGTATCTTTCCTTGTGATGCAAACATTGCAATGATTGCTAAATCTAGGAAGTAATCCTGAAAATCACATGCCTTTGGTGTAATTTTTGTTGTAAAGAATTCATCATCATATCTTACTATTAAGATATGTCTTATAATTGTAGCTGCAACTAGTGGTATAATAAGTGTAAATATTACACCTTTTAGTAGTGCGATAAATTCTATATTAATACTTGCCCCTCCGATAAGTAGGATATAGATGGGCATTAGTAGCAGTTGTAATATAAGATTTAATGGTAGAATTGATGATCCTAGTGCAACATTTCCTTTTGCCATTCCAGTAAATATTAGATACCAGTCTGTACATGGAGTAACCATAAGCATTATAAATCCTATGAGAATCTCAGGATTTGATGATAGAAATGTTCTGCCAAGTATGAATATTACTATTGGTGTTATAATAAAGTTAATTATCACAGCTGTTGTTGTAAATTTAATATTTTTAAATGATTTTCCAATCTCTGATATTGGAACTTGTAGAAATACTAGAAATAGCATTATCATAAGTGCTGGTGTAATTAAATACTCAGCATTCATACTTATAATGTCAACTTGTCCGAGTAGTATTCCTATAAGAACCATACCTAGAATTGTAAATGTTTGAAATTTATTTACTTCATCCATTATAATGTGCTCCTTTATGTAATAGGGTGTGTAAATAATCTAATATTTTTAAATTAATAAAGGCAATAAAATATAAACTAATCTAAAAAATACATTTAATAAAAATTTAATCAAATATAAATAAAAGTTTCCGTAGTATTTAATAGGAAATATAGGAAAAATACAAAAAAATTAAACATTAAAAAGAAGGGAAATGGATATAAAAATATTTAGTTTAAAGCCTCTTTTATGGCTTTTGCTAATTCTTCTGCTAATTTTACAGGTACAGCATTACCTATCATTTTATATCCATCATTTATTTTTTTATAAAAGAATTTATAATCATCATCAAATGTTTGAATTCTTGCACATTCACGTACAGATAATCTTCTATATGGCTTAGGTGTAGAAGGATCAAATATACGTTTATCTTTATCTACTTTTATCATCTTATTTGCTTGAGGATGACAAGGTGCATGTCTTCCACTTGCTTGAATTGTAAATGATTGTTCATCCCATGATCTAACCCTATTTCTTGACATATACATTGATGAAAAATCACCAAGCATATATTCATGATTTATAAGGGGAAGTTCTACTTCATCTATGCTATCTTTCTGTGTAGCTAGTGGTTCTTCCATATTACCAATAGCATCTCTTAGTGTAACTTTAGATTTATATGGCTTTGGAAATTTAAAGTTAACTTCAAGTTCATTTCTAAATCCAACAATAAATACTCGTTTTCTATCCTGTGGAACATTATAGTCACTAGCATTTAAAACTTGGTAGTGAAGTGTATATCCAATAGTTCTAAGATTTTCTGTAAATTTATCAAATTCATCTTTATGAGTTTTACACACCATTCCAGGTACATTTTCCATTAAAAAGAATTTAGGCTTTTTTTGTTTTATTAGGCGTAGATATTCATATAAAAGTTGACCTCTAGGATCTTTAATTCCACGCATACTTCCTGCAAGACTCCAACTTTGACATGGAGGTCCTCCAATAAACCCATCAACAGTAGGTATTTCATCTGCTGTTATATCTTCTATGGATTTCTTATTCATTTCTAGGTGTTGGTTGTATTCATATGTCTGCCAACATCCACTCCAGTTATCATTTGCAAAGACTATTTCATATCCTACATTTTGAAATCCTTTATCAAGTCCACCAATTCCTGAGAAAAATGATGCTACTTTCATAGTTTATCCCACCTTATTAAAACAGCATCCATCATTGAATCTACCTCATTAGGATCTTTAATTTTAATAAAACTGGTTATTATATCTTCATCATTTAAAATTGATTCTCTATCTTCTTGTGGGAATGATAAAAATTTTTCCTTTTTCATTAAACTAACTACTGTGAATTCTTGATTATTTTTATTATAATTTAACTGGTCTTTAAATATGTGAAATGGGTTAGATATAATCCACATTCCTCGTATTCTAAGTTTACTAATTCCTAAGTTATCAATTTGATTAATTCTACCTAGTTCATTAGTTTTTTGAGTGTTTGGAATAACACTAATAGTATCTTGTAATAGCTTTTTAAAATTACTATATAATGTGTTATCTGCAATATAACAATCTCCATACACAAGAAATAGAAATTTTAAGCATGAAGTTCTATTTTCAAAACTACCAATTGAGTATATTAAATCTTTTTTATCCCATTTTTCACAGTTTTTACATGTTTCTGTTATGAGTGAATCATTAGAATATAGATTTGATTTTGGTGTAGAACTATTTAATTGAATTTCTTTAGGAAAACCATTAACTTTTTTAACTTCAACTGCATCTCCATTAGCTATCATAAAATCAGGTGGATTATTTGAATTTCCAAGATATGAAAAATATTTCTCATATTCATCTTCCTTATTTATAATACTATATGAATCAGCAAAAGAATCTTTTATAAAGTATTCTAAACCTTTTCCAACATTCTGTATTTCATTTTCAAGATTAATATCTGATTTTGGAGGATACAACTTATTGAAATTAAATTCAGAATTCTTTTTTATATTTAAAATTGCTTTTAGAATATTAGTTTTCATAATTTCTTTTTTTCCATTATTATTTTTCTATAGTTTTTTTATTTTAGATACTTTCAAATATTAGAATATTAATTATAATATATTAGGTTTTTAGTTAATTAAGATTTTAGATATTGAAGTTATTTAGTGGTGATTGTATTATGATTATTTCAGATGAGAATGTTCATTTAGATATTAATTTAGATGGTGAGTTTTTTGGTGATTTAACATTTGCTGAGGTTGAAGATTTACTTGGTGATTTTAAGATTTCACTTAAGGAGTCTATGGAGCCACGTGAGGTTGTTTGTGTGCCTGGTGGTGTTATGTATTTTAGTTGTGATGAGGATCGTCACCCATTTTTTATAAGAATTTATAAAACTTTGGTTGGTTCAGATAGATGGATCTTGTTTATGAAGGATGATAATGAAGGCTATGCATTGTATTTAAATCCTGCTTCATGTAAATATGAACTTGCATGGTATATGATGAATTTAAATGAACCTCTATGTAAGGAGGATGAATTGAAATTAAGAACATGTTATGTTCCTGAGTTTTAATAATAACATAACAATATTTAATATTAAATTTTAGCATAAATAATAATTGTAACAAAATAAAATGTAAATACAAAAATTAAAAATAATATAAATCAAATTCTAATTTGAAAAATAATTTTTTATGGAGAGAAATTAATTTGACATACGATGCAGAAGTTTTAATTGTAGGTTGTGGAAATGTATTATTTAAAGATGATGGATTTGGACCTGCAGCAATTAAAGAAATTGAAGAACACTTAGATGAAAGACCAATACCTGATAATGCTATGACAATAGATGCAGGAACTAGTGCTCCACATTATCTATTTTCACTACCTAATCCGATGTGGAAGAAGATTATTATACTTGATATTGCAAACTTTGGTGGACAACCTGGTGATGTGAAAATATTATCAAAAGATGAAGTACCTGAAGGAAAATACCAGGATCCACACTCCCTTTCTGTTGCTGATCCTCTTGAATTAACAGAAGCAGAAATTATTATTGTTGCATGTCAACCTGAGGAAGTATCATCTCCTTATGTGGAATATGGTCTTTCAGATTCTGTTCAAAAAGCATTACCTAAAGCAATTGACATGGTATATGATATCTTAGAAGGTAAGTTATAGTTTAGTTTACCTTTTTTTTATTATTTTTTTTCATATAATAATTAAATTAGAAAACTTTATATATAACTTATAACAAATTTTAGTATAGCTCTTATAGAGTTAACTATTCTACAACATAGCGGGGTGGGGTAGTCTGGTGATCCCGCGGGGCTCATAACCCCGAGAGCCCTAGTTCAAATCTAGGCCCCGCTATCTTTTTACTAAAAAAATTTAAATTTTATTTTTATGATATTTTTAAACTAATTTTTTAATTTTTAATTTTACATAATAATATAATATTTTAGGTAAGCTGGAGCGTAGCTAACGGTATAAATTTATTTTTACTGGGGAAACTCCATCCACTATAAGTACCATGATGTTCTTAACTGACATACGCTGAGAAGTGTGACACTGAGATAGAAACGATACGATAGATCTTAAACTGGCTTTGAAAGATGATACAATTGCGTTGATGATGCCTAACATAGATAATCGATGAAACGATCAATCCATGGAGTGCAAAAGAAAGTATTTATCATTTACTGATAAAAGGTACCTTGCTAAGATTAATGCTACATAATAACAGGAGGTGGGTTACTCCCAGCATGCCTGATAATTTATTATAATAAAATTAAAAAGTTTTTTTTTAATTAATCTAAAGTCTTATTTTAAAACATACTATTTTTTTTCAATAATTTTATAAAAAGAGTTAAATCTAATTTTTCAATATAGGAGAGGATTATTCTAGTAATTAATAGAATATAAAAAATAAAATAAATTAAATTATTTTATTTAATACTCTAAAAAAATTTTAATTTTATAATCTTACACTTTCTATAATGTTGTAATTTCACAACTATCTTTTTCAACAATAAGTGTATGTTCAGTTTGAGCTACCATACCATCTGTTTTTTCTTTAAGAGCACTGTAAGGATAGATTGAACGTGAAACAAGAAGTGGTCTCATAGCACGGTTAAGACTTTTAAGGTCAGGATATTTATCAATTAAAGCTCTTTTTGAAAATGGGAAATAAGTATTATTTACACTAATATCTTTAAGAAGCTTTCTTGCATCAGGCTGTCTTAAGGGTCTGTTTCTAAGGTATGAGTAGATGTATGCATTTGGAAGATCATTAACTTCACCAATACCATTTGTTGCAAATGGTTCAACTGCAATATGATCTCCTTCTTGAAGCTTATGATCACTTCCATCAGGATAGTTAGGAATTGAAAGACCTGCATGTAAATTATTTCTTTCAAGACTATGACCTGAAAGATTAACAATAGGCATAAATCCCATATCTTGTATTGTTTTTTGTACAATTTCACCAATTTCATTCAGTGTTGTACCATCACGTATAATACTAATAGCATTTTCAAGAGCACTACTTGATGCTTCTTTAATTTGTTGTCTTAATTCAATTTCTTCTTCTGAAACTTCAACATCACCATTATCAAGACGTCCTGGCATGTTAATTAAGTTACCATCTTCATCTGTATTGTCTGCATTTTCACCTTCAACAATTACAGTTACAGCAGTATCTGAAATGTAACCATCAACTTCAGCTCCAAGGTCAAGTTTTACAATATCTCCTCTACAGAAAAGTGTTTCATCACCAGGATCTGCTGTATAGTGTGCTGCAATCTGGTTAATTGACACATTACATGGGAATGATAATCCTGCACCTGTATCTTTTATTGATGTTTCAACAAAATCAACAATGTCACCAACTTTTACTCCTGCTTTAATTTTTTTTGCTGCTTCATTTCTTACTTTTGAAGCAATTTCTCCTGCTTTTTCATATTTTTCTAACATTATTATCACGATAATTTAAATATTTAATTAAATAAAATTTTTTTCTTATTGTTATATTTTAATTTATAAAGTTACTCTTTAATAATTTATAAGTTAATATTCATGTTTTTTTAATGTATAAAATCTTAAATAGTATACTATTTAATAATATATTATATAATCATGTTTAATAGACGAGGTTAAAATAATGAATATGGCAATAAGTCAAGATTATCTAGTTATATTAGCACTTGCTGTTATTGCACTTATTGCAATTATTGCAATAGTAATGGCATGGCGTAAAAACTCTGAATCAAAAAATGCAGTATTGCTTCTTGAAAAACAAACAGAGCTTAAAAAAGTAGAACTAGTAGAAAGAGATCTTGAAAACAAACAAAGAAAAGAAAACTTATCTGAATTATCTCAAGAAGATCAAGAAAGATTAAGACAAATTAGAACAAATACTTCAGAAATTATGGGAAAAATCAGCTTATTAAGTTCTGAGGTAAATGAAAAAGCAGATCAACTTGAAGCAAAAAGTGAACTTTTAAAACTTCAAAAGTTATCTGAAAAACTCGATAAAAAACAAGCAGAAATTGAAAAATCTCTTAAATAGGTGAGTTCTTATGGAAACAGCAACTACTCTTGCAATAATTATCTTATTTATTGCAGTATTAATACTCATCTATTACTATCTTCAAGCTACAAATCACCTTCTCTACCAGAAGATTCATATGAAAGCTTCTGATATTTCAACAAAAATTGAACAAGAAGAACATGTATCTGATTTATCAGGAAAATTTTCTGATTTCAGTGAAAAGGTAAAAGATAAAGTTCAAGATGATGATGCAGATGATGAAGAACGCATCTCAAAAACTGATCAAATTTCAAATAAGATCGATCAATTCATCAATGAACAGAGTGAACAAGTAATTGAAGATTGGGATCTTGCAACAAATAAGGATCTTGATGAAATTATTGATAAATTTAATTTATTTGAAGATGACTTCAATTCTTATAAGAAAAGTAATGATCTACGTGTTGAAGATCTTGAAAAAAGAGTTAATAGTATTGATGCTAAAATTAATGCTATTGAAAATGAAGATGAATGAGAATATTCATTCATATTCTTATCCTATTTTTTTATAACTATTTTTTTTATTATTTATTTATTATTTATTTTCCATGCAGCTATTGCACATTCACCAACAGATACACTTCCATCTCCTGCACAGCTATTTTCATTTTCTATAAATTTAAATCCATTTTCTTCTATGACTTTTTTTGTATATTCTGATATGAATTTATTATAAAATACTCCACCTGTTATTCCAATGTAGTTGGTATTCATCTCTTTTGCACATTTTATTGCTATTTTTGCCATAACATCTGCTAATGCTTTTTGTGATGAGTATGCAATTTTATTAATGTCACAGTCTTTTTGAATTAATTCTACTATATCACATAGTAGTTTGCTTGTATCTGCAATATAGCGACCATCAGTTTCATCTTTTGATATGTCTACTTTAAGATCATATTCACCATCTGCTCCTATTGCTGCTGATTCAAGCTTCATGGAACATTCACCTTCATATCCACGATTTTGGCTTACCTTTAGAAGTACACTTATACTATCAAGTATACGTCCCATACTACTTGTTTGTGCTGTGTTGAAGTTGTTTTCTAGTTGTTTTAGTGTTATGTCTACTTCACGTTCATTGTATTTGAAGAGATCTGAGTAGTTTTCTTTCATTAGTTTTCTAAGTTCTTCATGATCTATTACTGTTGAAAGTATTGCAAGTGCCATACGTATTGGATACTTTGTACTTAGATCTCCTCCTGGCATTGGCTGTTTTTTAAGTCCTCCAAAGTTTATATATTCACCAGTTGAATCAAGATATAATACTTCTCCTCCCCAAATTGAGCCATCTTCTCCATATCCTACTCCATCTGATGTTATTATTACAGCTTTATCTATTTGATGTTCTACCATTACACTTGCTGCATGTGCCTGGTGGTGTTGTATTTGTATGAGTGGAATATCATGTTCTTTACTTATTTGTTTTGCAAGCTTTGTTGTATTAAATTCAGGATGCATATCACATACTATGTAGTCTAGATTTTCTGTTTTTGTAAGCTTCATTAGGTGTGCTATTGCATCTTTCATGAAGTCTATTGTTTTTATTTTTGATGTGTTTCCTATGTGTTGTGATGGGTAGCATCGTCCATCCTTTAGTATTGAAAATGTAACATCAAGTTCAGGTCCAAGTGCTAGCATGTTATGTGTTGTGTCAATACTTTTAAAGTCGTATGGTTTTGGTGTATATCCTCTTGAACGTCTTATAAATACTGGCTTGTTGTTTCTAAATCGTATTACACTATCATCACAACGATTTAATATTTTCCTGTTATGAAGCAGGTAGTAGTCTGCAATACCTTCAAGATTTGATATTATTTCATCATTGTCTATTAGCATTGGATTTCCTGGTAGATTTGCTGATGTCATAATATATGCTGGTTCATCTGTATATTTAAAAAGTAAGTAGTGTAGTCCTGTATATGGTAGCATTATTCCCTGATTGTGAAGTCCTGGTGCAATCATGTCAGATAGGTAGTAGTTTTCATTTTTATCAACTACAACTATTGGTCTTTCAACTGATGTTAGTGACTTTTCTTCCATATCTGTTATATCTACAAATCCTCTTGCTGTTTCTATATCTGGCACCATACATGCAAATGCCTGTGTTTGTCGTCCTAGCCTGTTTCTTAGTTTTTCTATTGCATCATCTGTTGTTGTTTTACATACAAGGTGTGTTCCTCCAATTCCTTTTATTGCAAGAATATTTCCCTCATCTATTAGTTTTGATGCCATTTTTATTGGATCATCACATTTTATAATTTCATCTTTATATAGAAATACTTCAGGTCCACATTCAGGACAGCATGTTGCCTCTGCATGATATCGTCTATCTATAGGATCTTCATATTCATCATTGCATTCATTACATAGTGGAAATTCATCCATTGTTGTATTTTTCCGGTCATATGGTACTTTGTCAATTAGTGTAAATCTTGGTCCACAGTTTGTACATGCTGTGAAGGGATATTTGTTATGACGATCATCTTGTGTGAATATTTCATTTAGACATTCATCACATATACTCATATCTGGTGGTATTACAGCTGATCCACTGAGGTTATCACTACTTTCTTTAATTATGAAATCATCATAGTTGGATGTATCTTGTTGTTTTATATCGATTTTGATATTGTTTATCTGTGATCTTATTGGCTTTCTTTGTTTTAGTTCATCTGGAAAGTTTTCTACATCTGTTTTGGTTCCTTCAATTAAGATTTCAACAATATTTCCCATATTTCGTACATATCCTGTAAGATTCATGGACTTTGCTATTCTATATACTGTTGGTCTAAATCCTACTCCTTGTACTATTCCTTCAACTAATAATGATGCCATGTATTTCATAATTATATTTCCTCTCCTAGTGAAATTATTTATTGTCTTGTTTATTATTTATTTAATTCATGTTATTATTTTTTTTAATTGTTTTTAGGAATCTTTAATATTATTAGTATGTTTTTATAGAAATTATTATGTAAATAATATAATATTTGAATATTTTGAAAAACTTTAACTTAATACTTTTTTTTACTAAATTGATAATTTAGGGGAGGTGTATTTTTTTTTATGAAGGAAATTCTTGAAAAACTTATGAATGGTAGTATTTCAATGTCTGAAGCTGAAGATGAACTTAAAGTTATGCAGGTTCAGCAGCTTGGTGATAATGTTAAATTTGACACTGATCGTGAAGATAGAATTGGTGTTCCTGAGGCTGTTTATTCACAGGGAAAAACAGATGAAGACTTACTTAATATCATCAATAATATTGAAATAAGGGGTAATTTAATAGTAACAAGACTACCAGAAGCACGTTATAATAGCATTAAAAATGAAATAAATGATGATGTTCTTAAAAATTCACAGTATTTCAAACAAGCATCTATATTAACACTTAATAAAATACCAATAGAAAAACATCAAGGAAAAGTAGGAATAATAACAGCAGGAACAGCAGATGTACCAGTAGCAGAAGAGGCAAGAATAACAATACAACAGGCAGGATTTGAAACAATAACATCATACGATGTGGGAGTTGCAGGAATACACAGACTACTTGATAAGATAACATATATTCTAGAGCAAAAAGTAGATATAATAATTGCAGTAGCTGGAATGGAAGGAGCACTACCATCTGTTGTTGCAGGACTTGTAGATGTACCAATAGTTGCTGTTCCAACATCAACAGGATATGGAGTTGGTGCGAAAGGATTTACAGCACTCTTTTGTATGCTTCAATCATGTGCACCTGCAATTGCAACAATGAATATAGACAATGGTTATGGTGCAGGAGTATATGCAATAACTACACTAAAACAGATTGAAAAACGAGTAGCAAATGGTTACTAAATTAATTCTCCACCCTAATTTATTTTTTTAAAGAATTTTAAAACTAGCTTTTTTTAAGTATTTTATATAATTTTTAGAGTAAGTTGTCTATAAAATAAGAAATTAATGTAAAAAATAAGTTTTTTTTAAAAGTAAAAATGGGGTCACTGGGATTTGAACCCAGATCCTAGGATTTCTCTTGTCTCAGCACTCCAATTGATCATCATCATAATATAATTCAGCTTGCGCGCTATCTTCAAAGACAACTGGAGTCCCAGATGATGCCTGGTTACACTATAACCCCATAATGTTTTTATAGTGCCAAGACCTTAGTAATGAAATCTAAGACTATTATTAAATATATCTAAAGTTATATATAAACTTTTAGATTTTTTAAAATAAAATTAAGTAAAAAAAGTTAAATTAATAAAAAAAAGTAGTAAAAAAGATAGGAGAAGAATTACTTCTTATTAGGTTTAATATCTATCTCCTCAGCTGTTATCTGTGGTGGAATAGTGTTTGAATACTTACCAATAGTATAAACTTCCACACGAGATCCCGTCTTTAAATCACGAAGTGAAGCATTAACCTTCTGGTTGTCAACTTCCTTATATATCTTAGTATTTTTTGTAATTACAACTGAAATATTACTACTTTCATTATTTTGATCATCAATATATATTGTTCCAATACTTTGATTTGTACTATTAGCAATAGCTGTAGTGTTTCCAACAATATTTCCAGATAAATCAGGCAATTGATTTACAGTTGCAGAATATGTTCCATAAACAACTCCAGCTAAAATAATAATTATAACTATTGCTTTTAATGGGCTAACTTTCATAATAATATTACTCTGCTGTGTTTTTATTTTCTAAGTTAAAATATATTTATATCTCTTATAATTTATATTATTTTATAAATTTATAAGGATAATTCATGATGTTTTTATAAAAAATCATAATTTATTCATCATCTAACTTACCCATATATGTAGCATAAAATCCATCAGTATCAGCATAAACAGGCTTAAATCCATATTCCTCAGCTTTTTTCATTGCATCCTGAATATATTCACGACCCCATGCAGTGATAGCTGCAGCACACTCCTTTTTATACCAACGGAATCTTGAATATCCATATGCACCATACATGGAATTTGCAAGTCTTTTAAGTCCCTGTTGTTCAAAATCATAAGCCTTATAATCTTCAGGCTTAGTTGTTTGCTTCATAAGCTTTTTAATCTTCTGTCTTTCATCGAGAATATCACCAATAATTGATGGAATAAAACCTGCAGGCTCCTTAAGAAACTTAAAACCATTTTCACTACATGTATAATATTCATCCTCACTAAGACCTTCACCATCAGTAATTGTATCTGGTGAAATATTTTTTGAAATAATAATAGAAGGATAAAGACTCTTAAAGTCAAGATATGCAAGATGTTCAAATAAACCCTTCTCAGGCTCTTTAACATAACCACCTGCAACCTTATTATCACCCCTACGTTCTGAATACTCCATATTATTAGGCTTATTAGGAATAATATTATTTTTTTCATATGCACAGCAGATAAGATACCATTCAACCATCTGGCCTGTTGTCATACGTGAAATATCAAAAAGAGGCTGACCTACAAGTTTACTCTGAGCAACAGTAAGAGGTGTAAGTTTCACTGCAATATCAACAGTAGACTTTGCATCATCCATTGAATATGCAAACAACTCCTCAAGGCGTTCATCATCACTATCCCAGTATTCAAAGATCTTATCTCCTTCAACATCAATTTTAACCTTATCAAACAACTCCTCATAAACACGTTCAAGAGTATAATGGTCAAGATTCATATTACGACGAACAAGAGGATATAAATCAACATGAACATATCCACGAATCACACCAGCTGATGCCATACCACGATTAATAAACTTAATAGAACTATTATCAACACCAAGATCAAGTTTAATTTTAAGCTTATCTGCACGTTTTTTAATGTATGGAAGATCAAAATTATCAGAATTATATCCAACAAGCATATCAGGATTTTGCTCTTTTATAACCTCACAAAAACGTCTAAGCATATCTTCTTCTGTTTTTAGCATTTCAACATACTCTTTATCTGAATCTTTAGTTGAAAGAACCTTCATAAATCCATCATTTGATGCAAGACTCATCATTATAATAGGATCTTTTTCAGGTGTAGGCATGCCTTCTGCATTATAAACTTCAATATCAAAACTTAAAATCTTAGTTTTCTGTGGAGATCGTCCTGTATCAATAGGATCTTTAAGTATTTCAAATACACATACATCCTCAAGCTTATCTTCACAATCTGCTATTTCAACATCTCTTCCTTCAACTTCAATAATATTTGTAGGCTTTATTTGTTTATCAATAAGATAACGTCTATAAAATGGTATGTCATATTCCCTAATTTGTGAAACACTACTAAGATTACGTATCTGATCACGAAGCTTAGGAACATCTTGTGGATGGGTGAGGATAAGTTTAATAAATTCTACACTACATCCAATATCAATTTTTTCTTCAATTTCAATATTTTCAAGTTCCATCTCCTTAAGATCACTGATACATTCATCCATATCATATGGTAGAATATACATGTATGGCTTAAAATTCTTATCAACTGCCATAATAGTTTCATCAGTCTGTGGATCTTTTCCAAACAATCGAATAACAGGTTTTTCATTTTCTGTTACATAATCAATATCATTAACAACAAGGCTCTTTTTCTGCATAAATTAATATTTAAAAGATAAAATATTAAAAATTTTATATAAAAAATATATTACTCATAAATGATAGAATTTATAAAATATAATAATAAAAACTTATGTAGAAGATGGAGATAATGTACTTTAGAAAACTAAAAAATACAGATGATATCGATGAAATAGCAGAATGGATCTATTCAACAGAAGAATTTCTATGTAACATACTCTTTAAAGATAAAATACAGTCAATAACAGCACTAGGACGTTTAATTCAAAGCCAGCATATAAATCCATACCATAAAAGCTTCATAACATTAATATGTGACGATGAAACAGATCAGCCAATGGGTGTAAGTGTATCATTTAAAGGATCACAAATTTCATCAAAAGAAACTTACAAGGCATTTGTTGAAACATCATGTTCAAATACATTTCTTATAATGGGAGGACTAATAGGATGTGAATTTTTTGCATCAAAAATAGGAACAAAAGACTACTATATAGGAAATTTATATGTTGATGAAAAACACAGACATAAACACCTTGGATCAAAACTAGTAAATAAGGAAAAAGCAAATGCATCATATCTTAACTGTGAAAATGTACTTCTTGATGTAGAATATGATAAATCCTATCTTCTAGATTTCTATGGAAAGCTAGGCTTTGTTGAAGATAGTAAAAATTATCATGAAGTAATGGGAAAAACATATGGATGCTATGGACTAAAATACTCACTAAGAGATTAAAATAAAAATAAAACCCATGAAAAAGGAGGTAGAATACAGATGGGAATGTATTTTCGAAACTTTAAAAATACAGATGATGTAGATAAAATTGCAGGTTGGATCTATGAAACAGATGAAATAGAATTTAATTATCTTTTCTCAAACGATGAAATCAGGGCAAAAACAGCACTTGGACGTTTAATTAGAAGTGATCATATAAATCCATATCATAGAAACTTTATAATGGTTGCAGCAGATGATAGGACAGATGAAATAATGGGTGTTGCAATAGCATATAAGGGCTCACAGGTATCATTAAAGGAGAAATACAGGGCATTAATTAAGACGGAATGTACAGATAATATTTCAATTGCAGGATATTTTATGATAGGAGAACTATTTACACTTGCAATAGATGATGAAGACTACTACCTTGGAAATTTATATGTAGATGAAAAATACAGACATATGCATCTTGGATCAAAACTAGTAAATAAGGTAAAAGAAAATGCAAAACTACTAAATTGTAACAATATCACACTTGATGTAGTCTACAATAAGCCATATCTATTAAAGTTCTATGAAAAGCTTGACTTTATTGAAGATGGAATGAATTATCATAAAATACTATCAAAAGAATATGGATGTTATGCAATGAAACATCCACTAAAATAGATGATATTATAATTTAAAAATTTTAAAGTATTAAAAAGTATATAACTAACTATTAACATTTAAAAAAAAGAATAAATATTATGAAAAAAAGGATGTAATTTTCATGGAAAAAGTTGAAAATATTGGAATAATACTAGGAAAACAAAGAGATTCAAATGCATACATTATAGATGATATACTAATAGATCCTGGAAGTGGAGAAAATATCAACTACTTAGTTGAATCTATAGAAGACTCAGGTATGAGTATGGATGATATAAATAAGATTGTAAATACACACTGCCATTTTGATCATATTGGTGCTGATAAATATCTTCAAGATACATATGGATATGAAATCTACATGCATCCACTAGATAAACAAACAGTACTATCAAAAGATGCAGATGCTACTGTTGCATCATCATTTGGATGTGAAGTACCAGATCTTGAAATTAAAGATCTAAATGAAGATGACATGATTGGAGATTTTAAGGTAATTCACACACCAGGACATACACATGGTGGAATCTGTCTTTATGATGGAGAAAACCTAATAAGTGGAGATACACTCTTTAGTGGTGGAAACTTTGGAAGAACAGATCTGCCAACAGGAAGTATTGATGATATGAAAAAGTCAATTCTTAAATTATCAGAACTTGACATAGATAGATTATATCCAGGACATGGAGCATATGCAATATCTGCTGTTCGTGAACAAATAGAACTTACAGTAATGATAGCATCAAGATTATAGAAAAAAAGAAAATAATTTATAGAAAAAAATAGATTTTATTTGGGGGATGAATCTTTCAATAGTAATTCTCCAAAAAAGTCTTACTTTCTTATATAAAGCCTATAAGACCTGTTTTATTAAAGAACTTCTTAACCTTTTTAAAGTCACTTTTTTTAAGAAGAATCGTTGCAATATCACCCTTTTGGAGAACAATATCGTTTGTTGCAATAAGTTCACGGTCAGTTTCTCTCTGGTAGTATTGTATTATTATAAAGTTTTCAGCAGGACTTATTTCACCTATTTTTTTTCCAATTAATCTTTTTGAAATAATAGGTATGTTAATAATTTCATAGTCTTCTTTTCCCTTTGTTGGAAGTTCAATAGTATTTGGTCTTATAATTCGTCTTTGAATATCCATACATGTTGCAAGTTCAGGACTTACCACCTCATTTAATCCTAATTTTTTAAACATCTTAATATGTGATGGATTTTCAGTTCTAGCAACAACCTTTTCAACACCACATTCCTGGGCAATAACACTTATTAGTAGATTTACCTCATCTGTACTTGTTGCTGCAACAACAATATCAGCATTCTCAATTCCTGCCTTTAGTAGAACTTTCTTATTTGTAGCATTACCTTTAACAATTTCAACATCACTATATTTCTTCATTTGTTCAAGTCTTTGCTGGTTACTGTCAACTATTGTGATGTTATAGTCACTATTTTTTCTAAGACGTATGATCAGACGATTACCTACACGACCTCCACCTATTATTATAATATTTTTCATCTAATCATCATCCTCCCATAATTTTTTTAAGTTATATTTTTTGTTAAAAGTATTTCGCATACTATGAAATTTTTCTTAATTAATATAAGTTTTAATAAAGAATTAATATATAATTATATAATATTAATTAATATAATAATTTATTACAAAAAAAAATTAATAGGAAAAATAAAGTCCTTATAAATAGGATTTAGATATTTATGAATTATAAAAAAATATTTGCCTTATTTATGGTTGGAGTGGTAATACTACTTGCAATGATAGGATTTATAGGTCCAGATGAGATAGTATTAGCATTAAAGTCAGCTAATATGAAGTATGTACTTATTGCTGTTTTAATTCAAATTTTTTTATTAGTATTATGGGCAGTACGTTGGAGTATTATATCAAAAAGTCTTGATATTAAACATAGAAAACTACCACTTTTTGCTATGACACTTCTTGGTCTTACAGTAAATGAAATAACACCAAGTGGACGTGCTGGTGGAGAACCAGTAAGAGCATATCTTCTTGGTAAAGAAAGTGGAGAACCATTTAAGAAGACTTTTGCATCAGTAATGGGAGATAAGATATTTGACACATTTCCATTTGCAATACTTGCAGTAGTTGCACTGTTATATCTTATATTTACAATAAAATTAAGTGAATCAATTACAGCAACACTTATTGGAATTCTTATAATCTTTATAGCACTTCTTGCAATTATTATCTATGCATGTATAAATGAAAACTTTGCAAATAGAATAATACGAGGAATATTTTCAATAGGACGCAGATTATTTTCACGTAATCTTGATGTTTATGAAAAAAGAGTTCTTGATGCTGTTGGTGAATTTCAGGAAAATCTACGTTTATTAATGGCAGATCGTAATGTATTTATTGCATCATGTGTTATATCATTCCTTTCATGGTTTTTAGAACTTGTACGTGTTTACTTTGTATTTCTTGCATTTGGAACAGAAGTATCTCTTGGTATGATAGCTTCAGTATTTTTAGTATCAACACTTGTAGGTATGATACCAACACTTCCTGGTGGAGTAGGTGCAATTGATGGTGTGATGATTCTTATTTATTCAGTTGCAGGAATTTCACCATTTGTAAGTACAGCATCAACACTTATTGAAAGATTAATTTCATTCTGGTTTGTTGCAATACTTGGACTTCTTACACTTCCATACTTTGGAACAAAAGTACTTGATGAGGTAAACTTTGGAGATGAAGAAAAATAACAAATAACCACCCAAAATATTTTCATTATCCACACCCCCTTTTTTTATTAGGGATGGTGTGATAATCTTTTTTTAAAGAAAAAATAATAATAATCAAATAATTTTAGGGAGATTTAGATATTTATGACAAAAACAATAGTAGATGACACATATGCAGAAGCATTTTCAACAAAAGCTGCACATCTTCTAATAACAGCTCAAACAAAAGAACTTGCACATATTGCAGCTGTAGAAGCAACAGGATATGCAACATCATTTATTGGATGTTCAGCAGAAGCAGGAATTGACAGATTCATGTCAGAAGATGAAACACCAGATAACAGACCTGGATATTCAATTATTATCTGTCAAAATAAGACAAAACAACTTGAAGATGAACTACTTAACAGAATTGGTCAATGTGTACTAACAGCACCAACAACAGCTGTATTTAATCTTATTGATGATTCAGATAAAACAACAAATCTTGGATTTAAGTTATCATTCTTTGCTGATGGATATCAAAGTAAAGATGAATTATATAACAAAGACATCTATAGAATTCCTGTAATGTCAGGTGACTTTATAATTGAAGAATCATTTGGAATTGTTGAAGCTGTAGCTGGTGGAAATCTTTTCATCATGGCAAAAACACAAGATGCAGCACTCAGGGCTGCACAAAAAGCAGTAGAAGCAATTGGTAATGTTGAAGGTACAATCACACCATTTCCGGGAGGAATTGTAGCATCAGGATCAAAAGTAGGATCAAATAAGTATGACTTTATGGATGCAACAACAAATGAAAAATACTGTCCAACACTAAAAGATAAAGTAGAAACACAACTACCAGATGATGTAGAAGGAGTTTATGAAATAGTATTTGATGCACTTACATTTGATGCAATAAAACAGGCAACAAGTGATGCTATCGATGCAATTATGGAAGTTGAAGATGTTGTAAAAATTTCAGCAGGAAACTATGGTGGAAATCTAGGAAAATATAAAATAAATCTTATAGATGAATAAGATTATAGGTAGAATTTCATCAATTAACACTCACCACCACCCCTTTAATTCTTTTTTTTAATACAATATTTTCTTTGAAGATGTCTAACTGTTCTTTTATTATTAAAAATTTAATATCATATAAAATTTAAAACTATCAAGTAATAACTAAAATTAAATAAATGGGGAGTAATTTTTTCTATGAAAGACATACTAACACCAACACAGATGAGAGCTGTAGATGAAAATACACAATACAATCACCTTCCAACAATAGCATTAATGGAAAATGCAGGAGCACAAATTGCAAATTATATTATAGCAAACTATCCTGATAAAAAAAGAGTATCAATCTATGCAGGAGTAGGAGGAAATGGAGGAGATGGATTTGTAGTAGCACGACATCTTCTAAATCATAACTACAAAGTACGCCTATTTTTCCTATCAAAGCCTGAAAATATAAAAAATCAGGACACATATACAAACTGGCAGGTAATAGATGTAATATCAAAAACAGATAAAAACTTAAAACTATTTAAGATAACAGATTCATCACAACTAAAACCTGACAACTCAGATATAATAGTAGATGCAATTCTTGGAACAGGAATAAATTCAAAACTAAGACAGCCAGTATCAGCAGCAGTAGATGTTATAAACTATTCACCAGCAATAGTAATATCTGTTGATGTACCATCAGGACTAAATCCAGAAGATGGCTCAATGGCAGATAAACAAGTAATACCACACACAACACTAACACTACACAAGATGAAAACAGGACTAGATGTGGCAGATACATCAAAAACAGGAAGTATCGAAGTGTTAGATATTGGAATTCCAAAAGCATCACAACTATATACAGGAAGTGGAGATCTACTAAAAATAGAAAAATCAAAAAGAGATTCTCATAAAAATGATAATGGATCAATACTAATTGTAGGATCAAATCCAGACTATATTGGAGCTGTAGTATTTGCAGCAAATGCAGCACTATCACAACACATCGACCTTGTATATATTATAGCACCAGAAAAATCAGCACAGATAATAAAACAATACAATCCAAGCTTTATTGTAAGATCAACACCTGGTGATATACTAACACCTGATGCATTTAATTTAATTAATGAGTTAGTAGATAAAGTAGATGCAATACTACTAGGATCAGGTGCAGGAGTTGATATGAAAACTGGTGAATTATTTACACAGATCATAAAGTCAACACAAAAACCAGTAGTACTTGATGCTGATGCACTAAAAGTTGTAGATGTAGAAGATGCAAGATGTGAAAATATTACAATAACACCACATGTACGTGAATTTGAAACATTTTTTGATGTAAAACTTCCAAAAGACTTTGATGAAAAAGTAGAACAAGTTAGAAAACTATCATGTGAATATGATATAACAATACTTCTTAAGGGAGTTGTTGATATAATAGCAACAAATGATGATTTTAAACTTAATTCTACAGGAAATAGTGGTATGACAATGGGTGGTACAGGTGATGTGCTTGCAGGACTTATGACAGCATTAATTACAAAAACACCAACACCATACGATGCAGCATACATAGCAGCATATCTCCTGGGAAGTGCTGCAGATAAGGCAAAAAAGGAATATGGTGACAACTACCAGATGGATGATATATTTAAATTCCTAAAATAAATAATAAGAAAAAAGAATAGAAAAATTTGGTGTTGAAGAGGGGAGGATTTCTTATATTACAAGTGATATAAGAACTAGAAGTACAACTCCTAGAACTCCTCCAAATCCTGATATTGACATTGTAATTATGTTAACTGGAACATAAATTCCAGGCAGAAGATTGATAATAAAAAGAAATATCCACCCTGTAATAAGATGAGTGATAATTTTAACAATCACACCACCATATTGCTGGAGAAACCTAATTACAACAGCTGCTATTAGAAATATAATAACAAGACTAAATATTGTATCAAACATTTTATTTTTAATCTCCCCACTAACTTTTATTTTTTAATATGTTATGTTTTCATCATCCCACTTTTTAGGATTTCTATAATATTAATATTTCGCTTTTTTCATAGAAATAAATTTTAATATATCACTTTTTCAATAAAACATTAACTATATTTTTATATTTTATTGCACAAACTATTATTTAAAATAATATAAATTGATATGGAGTGTTTAATTTGGGTTCACTTAGATATATATTATTTGAAACATTAATAGGAGAAATAGCAGTAGTATGGAGAAGTTCTGATGAAATACTAAAACAGGTAATTCTACCAGATATTGAAACTGGAAGATATAATTATGCAAAAAATAATTATAGTGGACTGTTATATGAATCAGATCCAAGTGACTATATACAAGATGTAATTGAAGCAATAAAAGATATAATACTTGGAGCAGATGTAAAATTTAGTCTTGACCAGATGGACTTTACAGAGCTAACAGACTTCCAAAGACTAGTTTTAGAAAAACAATTTGAAATACCACATGCAAAAGTTACAACATATAAAGATCTTGCAAAACTTATAGGACATGATAAAAGTGCAAGACCTGTAGCTAATGCTTTAGCTGCAAATCCATTTCCTCTAATAATACCATGTCATAGAACATTAAGATCAGACTGGAAGATAGGAGGATATTGTGGAACAAACGATGGAAGATTTAAGAAATTAATACTTGAAAATGAAGGTGTTGAATTTCAAAATAATGTAGCAAAAAGAAAGTATCATTACCCAAAACAATGAATTCTTTCTTTATTTTTCCTACTTTTTCACACACCACACCTAACTTTAAAACTTATTTTTTTTTATAGACTAAATATTAATACATTTAAAAAATAGAAATGTAATATAGTTAATAAGAAAAAAACTATTTTTTTAACTTAAAATTTAATTAGCAAAAAAAAAGGATTACTAATTTTAAAATAGATATGAGGGAAATAGTTTTTTATCATTTTTTGGAAAAATATTTATTTTTTGATTTATTCATTTACATAAAATATTGGGAGGCTTTATTATATGATGTAATGACTTAATGGTGTGGGTACATCTTAAAAAAATAACTTTTATAATCTCGTAAATTGTATTTTAAGAACATATAATTTAATATAATGTGATATTGTATATTTAAAATTAGATATTTATGTTATTGTCTATTATCCATCTTTAAATAGTTATGTTGATGTATGTTGGAGTTATGGGTTGTTTCCTTTATGTGCTTATCAAATAAGTTAATAATTAATTAAATAGTTATATGGTGGTTATAGCTTTGATATAGACTTAATACCATTTTTCTTTTTTTGTAAGCAATGATTAGTATGGTAATGTTGTTGGCAGACATAAATTTTTATATATTGTAGATGTTTGAGCTTAATAAAATCTCTCAATATATCTCTTTTTAAATGGTTTTATTAGTTATTTAACTAAGTATTTGGTAATAATTACTTTTGATAACATTATATTGTGCTTAATTACTAAATTCGGCTGATATATGATTATTTTGTAATTTTGTTATGTGTTTGTTAGATTTTTGTTATTGGCTCTATGGTCTTCAATAGCTAAAATAAGTCTTTATATTGCTTGGTTGGGATTTGGATTTTGGACTTTAACATCTAACAAAATTAATACAGATCTTTATATTAATAGCTGTTCTGTTTCATTTTCACAAAAATAGGTATTATATGTATAATGTAATAATATGTTATTTTGTTATATTGATTATTTAATTATTGATTTAATGGCTTGGTTGTTGATTTAAAGGTTTGTCAGTTCTTCAAATGTTATTTCAAATCCTCGTGTATTTCCTCTGTTGGTGTGTATTGTTTTGGATGATATGTTGTCTGTTGGTATATTTATTTCGTTTAATATGGATATGTAGTCCATATTTTCACCGACTATTTGGCTGACTTCTTTTTCAAAACCTTTTTTATTTATAACAAAGGATGTATTTGTGTTTCTATAGTATAACCAGTTAATCTCACCATTATTTGCACAGCTAATAAAGTCTCCTATTGTATAATTGATGTTATATGGTTTGTAGTGTATGGAGCTGAATAGTTTGTTTAGTCCATTTCTTATTGTTGTGCATTTGTCTTGGCTGAAATCATCTGTTGATTCTTGTATTTCGTATACTGATGGATTAAATTCTTCTTCTACATCATTGGCAATTTGTTTTAATATTTTGATTGTTAGTGTTTCTAAGTTGTTAAGTTCTTCGGATTTTGATTCAATATATGGTATTATTTTATCGGCAAATGCTCTTCCAAGATGTCTTAATGCTTTTAGGGGTGAATCTTCATACTCGGGTGAATATTTATTTTCAAATTCAATAGCTTCGTTATCAGTTACTTTCATGCTTGATGGATAATAGCTAATATGATACCGTCGAGTTATGAAATTTTTAAATTCTTCGTATTCGTTCATTGTAAATATTGGTAATCCTAATGCCAAATAGTCTATTGTAATTTGTGTGTTGCTTTTATCCTTTGTTGAACGGGTATCTTTGTTGTATATGCACCGTTTCATTGGGTCTTGCATATCTTCTCTAGATATTAGTGTATATGCTTCATCTATAATGGCTGGAAGTGTACTTTCTTCTAGTCTGCTTCCAAATACTGATGTGGTTGATACTGCTTTTTCTCTGTCTTGTGGTGTGGAGTATATCCAAGAGAAGTTTAAGCAACTTCCTGTTTTGTTGGTTTTTGGAGAACCAGTTAGTATTAATCCATATAATCCTTTTGTTTTTCCTATTTCTTTTAAACACCATGAGAATGGAGACCATAACATAAATCGCAGTAATGTGCAGTCATTGTCAATAGCTGAATCTCTTGTATTAAGTAAATCATTAATTAATTTAATACTTTCTTTAACTTGTTCTTTACTGGTTTTTAGTCCATTGATTAATGTATTTTCGATTACTTTACCATCTTTTAGGAAGAATCCTTCTTTAAATACTCGTGTTTCGGTTTGTATAAAATCTTTGCCTTTAATTTCTTTATTGTGGCAATGTATGAATATTTCGTTGATTAATTTTTTAATATCTTTTGTATCATATACAAATAGTCTTTCTGCTTCGAGTTTTTTGATTAATTCCTCAAAAGTTACATCTTCTATGCTTTTGTCTGCATCATAAAGAACATCATAGTATTTAATACTATACACTGGTTCAAATAGTTCCAATGTGTCTTTAGTTATTATTATTTGCTTGATGTATAATTTAGCAATTAACTCGTCTTCTTTTTTGCCTTTTTTAAATTTTGTTATATACATTCCATCTTTCTTTTGATATGTGTTTTTTGTTAAGTTGAACCGTTTAGGTTCTTCCAATTCGGATAATTTATCTGATATTGGTGTTTTATCCTTTTTATTTTTAGATTTGATATCTTTAATCATAATTATCACCATTATTTTTAATTATATTTGTTCCTCGGTCAGAGTTCATAAAATTAATAAAAGAATAATGGTGTTGCAATCCTGATGGTTGTTAACAATAAATCCATATATTTATTAATGATGGGATAGAAACAGTTATTGTGGTAATAAGGTAACTGTTCTCTATGTTGTTTTTAAACTCATAGGGAGCAACACCTGAGAATTCTTTTTTTATTATAATTTAATATTGCATATTTCTCATCTTTTTATTTAGTCAGCACCAACCCTCATCGTTTAATAACATTTTGTGATTATATTTCTAAATTCTTTATTTTATAATAATCCACTCATGCCTATTTATAATTCTTATCAACATATTATATAAACCTTTTTATATATAAAAATCATTTTAAATAGCTTTATTTTAAATTTGATAGGTTATACAGTCTTTATTGAATGTCTTATTTTTGGAGCGAAAATAAGATATATAAACTACTGGAGTTCCTTTGATTGATTGTTAAATCGAATGTTTTATACTGTTTTTTGTCAAATTTTCTTCTAAGTCTTTTGATAATATGTCAGATAATTAATTTTTCTTATTATTATACAAATGTTTAGTAGTGACTTTTTTATTTTTTAGTAAAATGGATGATTTTTGGCTTTTGGTGGTGTTTGTTTTTTCAATTGATTTATTTGCTTGTCTATGGCTTGTATTATCTTTTTGATTTTGTCTTTGGTTGTTTGTGTTACTTGTATTCTGTCAATTTCGTTTACATGGATGGTTGACTCGAAAAAGTCGAGATTTAGAATGTAATCGTATTCATCATATATTTCAAAAACATAACTGTAGTATTGTCTTTCGTATTGTAGTGATTCTACTTGTCTATGTCGGAAATAATCTTTCCTATGGTCATATATGTGGTTTATTTTGTCAATTGTTGGTAGGGTAATGTAGACATTAATGTTTTCTTTTAAGTCGTTCCATTTCTCTTTATTCTTTGACTGAGGCATATTGTCTATTCTTTCTTCTAAACTTTTAGATATTCTCATGATATTCACCTTTTTCTCTAATCTTTTCTCTTTTGTATTCTTCTGCTATTGCTGTGCGAATTACAGCAGTTTTGTTCAATAATTTTCTTTCTTGAAGATATGATAACATATCTTGCATTTCTTCTGTTACTCTAATACTGAATGTATTAGTGTAACTAAGATTTGTGTTGCACATAATACTAATTGAGTGTCTAATGTATATAAAAAATAAATTATATTCTTCTTTTTGATGTAGGACATTATTTGGATTATTAATAATTGTTGGTAAGACATTTAGGTAATTTTTACATTGCCAAATGAAGCAGGAAAGGTCACAAACACGCTAAATATTTCAAGTCCTAATTCTGGCGATTATCCTTCGAGCAATTAAGCAATCAAGTAATTAATTAATGATGCAATTTTTCGATTAATTATTGGTTGGTGCTGATGACCATCATATTTTAAAAGATGCTTCATCATTATGGTACTTATGATAATTGCATTGATTATTTTATAGCTACATTATATTTTAATGAAAGTAATTGTTTAATTACTTAATTATGGGTTAGTTTATGGGAAAGATAGCTTGATTTTGAACTAGTTGTCTTGGACTGTTGGTTGTAATTTTTATTGCTGATTTGGATTATTGGTTTGTTTTGTATGCCCTCGAATTGCTCAAAAAATAAGGATGGATAATACTTTATTTTGGATTTAAAGATACTGTTTTTCAGACATACAGGTGTCCCAAATCGCATGTTTCATCTTGCATATGTATATTCAGATACTTGAAGATTTGATTAATTATTTTGATTACATGTAATTACATGTAATTTTTATAATAGTTACATGTAATTTAATGTAAGTAATTTTTTAACGATTTGTTGATTTTGGATTTTTTGCCGAAAAGGAGCAATCAATTATGTTTCACATCGTGTATCTGTTATTGCACACAAACATTCTGGTGTTAGATTATGTATGACTTCGCAGATCTTGGCTATCACATGGGGCAACATGGTATTATAGGTGATGAGTAAAAAATGTAACAATCAAAATTTAATATGGTTGCTTCTAATATTATTATATAGTATGTTTTGCTGTTGTGAGTATTATGATGGAAAAGGAAATTAAAGCTTATGGTGATAGGAAAGATACAATTATTAGATTTGTTAAAAAGGATAATGTCAAGTTAGGTAAAGTTTATGTTTTGTATCCAAGTGAGTATGATGATATGAGAGCTAAAATAGCTGAGTTGGAATTAGAATTAGCTATACAAAAAAGTAAAAATAAAAATTTAAGAGAAGAATTAAGTTCTAAAAATACTGGTTCAGATTTGTCTGCGATATTGGATAAATTAGATGATATTAATGATAAGATTAGAAGCTTAGAATCTAAAATAAGTAGTTAATTGTAACTATGGTTGAAAATCTTTCTATTTTGGGTGTTGATAGGTATATCTGAAAATTATTTATAGATTGAAGTATAAACTTATTTTTATATTTTGCTGATAAATATTGGAGATTGAGTAGATAATGAGTGATAATTATACTGTAGTTTCTTTGTTTTGTGGTGCTGGAGGAATGGATTTAGGATTTAAACAAGCTGGTTTTAATATTTTATGGGCAAATGATTTTGATGAAGATGCTACTATTACATATAAGAATAATATTGGGAATCATGTAGTCTTAGGGGATATATGTCAAATTGATAGTGGTGAAATTCCGAATAATCCTGATGTTATAATTGGAGGATTTCCATGTCAAGGGTTTTCAGTAGCTAACACTAAGCGAAATATGGATGATGAGCGAAATTTTTTATATAAAGAAATGCTTAGAATTATTGATGATAAGAAACCTAAAATATTTGTTGCCGAAAATGTTAAAGGACTTCTTTCAATGGAAAAAGGCAAAGTTATTGATATGATTGTCAAAGATTTCGAAAAAATTGGTTATTCTGTTAATTATGAAGTTCTTAATTCAGTTGATTATGGTGTTCCTCAAACAAGACAAAGAGTTATTATTATTGGTAATCGAATTGGTGTAGATAATATTTATCCAGATAAAACTCATTTCTTAAAAGATAAAAAACAACAAACTTTAATTAGTTCTAATAATGGATTAAAACCTTATGTAACTACTAAAGAAGCTATTGGATTTTTGAGTGATGTTAAAATTACTAATAATGAGCTTTTGGTTGGGGGTAGAGAAATTCACAATCATATTGCTTCAACTAATGTTTCAGATAAATTTTGGGCTAGAAAACATGATGTAGACCAAGCACAAATTTGTGATTATCTTAGGGGTTGGAGAGATTCATCAGAATGGACTACCAAGAAAATTGATGAACATTTTGGTTATAAACATACTGCTGGGCATTGGTTTAGAAAAGATAATAATTCTGGTTCAATTCCAAATCCCGATGATTGGTGGGAACTTAAAAGGATACTAAATTTTGATGACAAATATGATAAACAAGTCACTGAACTTATAGAAAAGGAAATTGTTTTTGAACAATCTTTAAGAATTACTAATTGGGATAAGCCTAGTGATACTATTACAGCTACAAGTCCAGAGATTCATGTAAATAAAAAAAGAAGATTGTCTGTTAGAGAATGTGCTATTCTACAAACTTTTCCAGATGATTTTATTTTTTATGGAAGTTTAAGTTCAATGTATAGGCAGGTAGGAAATGCCGTACCAGTTTTACTTGCAAAAAAAATAGGAGAATGTGTTATTAAAATGTTAAACCAATATGTTGGTGATTAAATGGAACATAAGGAAATTGAATTTTGGGAACATGAATATCTGAAACAAATATATTATTTATTAAATATAGATAAACAGAAAATGTTAGATGGTTTCAATACTAAAGAAGATATTAGAAAAGATTGGCAAGATTTTTTAGGAAAAGAAACTTCTGACTTTGCTACAGGTTCAGAAAGAATTTTTTACTGGTTATTTAATCAATTTGGAGTGCCAAATTCATCACCTATTGGTTCTGATATGTTTTTTGAGACATATAATGCTTATGTGCATATAGATATTAAAACGGTTACTAAAAAGAATATTGGCGATATAACTAAAAATATATTTGTTGGTGACAATCAAAATAGTTATATTGGGCATGTTAAAACAAGAACCTATGATGATAAGTATAAAGGTAATCTACCTACTTTTTACCATAAAGAAAATGGCGAAGTAAAAATATGTTTAACATATTTTATTTGTATTTTGTATAATGAAGAGAATTTGGACATTCAAACTATTATTATTACTTGCATGCCTAATGGAGAATTATCTGAGTTTTATGAGCCAGATACTCTTAATGCTGGTAAAAATAGAGGCAAAGTCCGATATAATTATTCTAAATGCAAATATTTTAGATTATTAGATGACCAACCATTAAGAACTAAAGTTTTAATTTGGTCTCCAGAGAGTGATGATGTTAAAAAAAGACTTAGTGAGATTGAATCTATTTATTTAGAACAAGAGGAATCTAATTTATAATAATGTTAAATTTAGTATGGGTTTAAAATATCCTCATATATTTAGGAAATTATGATAGGATTAATGATATTGTTCATTAATCCAAGATTCAAACTCTATTAAAGCACCACTTGTTAGATTATGTGTGTCTTTAACAATAGCTATGCATGATGTTATAATCTCATAATCTACATCATCTATTTCACCAAAATACTTTTTAAGATTATTTAACTTTTCTATGTCTGATAATTCGGAATCAAATAACATTGATTCTATAAAAGGCACATATTTATGAAGTATTGTTGGACTAGCTAACTCATCATCTTTTAATAATAATTTAGTCAATACTTCTTTATCAAAATGCAACCTATGATTTTCTAAGAACAATCTTTTATTTTCTCGTATTAATCTTTCTATTGTGACATTGTATGTTTCTTTATCGTATGCAATATCATCTAATTCAGATTTTACCTTTTCAGTTACTTTAATATTCTTCAAATCCATAATTACATCTCCTAATAGTTATGATAATTGGAACAATTTGCATGTTCATTATTTGGCTTGTTGTTCTCTTTATTATAATATTGGGGTGAGTAATATATAAGTATCTTATTAAGATACTTATAGGATATGTTGTTGTCTAGTTATATTCAACATCATCATAGTACATTGCCTCTTTTATTATATCAATAGCTAACTCATCATTGATTTTTGATTTGGCATACTTCTCTTGGTGGTCAAAAAGGTATCCTAAGAGTTTATCTCCTTGATTTTCACCACCAATAACATCTAACAATTCATTTTTATCAATAAAATCCATAACATATGTCCAAATATTTTGTAGGTGTTTAATAATTTTACCATTATCTTTTAATTCTTCTTCTAATCTTTCTTTTAATTTTTTATCTATTTTAAGCTCGAATTTAGCTTTTCCTATTAATTCTTTGATTCCATTTCCATCATCATACATTTTTTCATGTTCTAATGCAATTGCAGTGGATAGTTCTGTTATTATTGCTATATCCTCATGATTTATCTTTAATGTCTCCTTATTTTTATGTATGTATTCATTTATTTTATCTCTAATAGTATTTGTATTTAAATCATTAAAACCTAAATTTTCCAATATGTCTTTCTTAACATCTTTAATTTTTGTATCAACATCTTTTTCAATTTCTTCAGTTCTATTTCGTAATTCTTTAACTTCATTATTTAATCGCTCATTTTCTGTATTTAAATCTGTAATCTTATCAGTTTTTTCTTTTATTTCATTAGTTAATTTTGCATATGTTTCATCTGTTACAAAATTAACACGATATTGTTCGTATATTGTAAGTTCATCTAACCACCTTAGGTAATGTTGATTAATCTTGTGAGGGTCTCGTTTAAAATATGCTTCAGATGTTGCATCAAATTTTCTTCCTTGTATTTGATTAACTAACAGTGGTTCATCAATTAGATTTGCATTGAGTCTTCTAAGTTGATGTGATGTGAAAAATCGTTGTCTGTCTTGATTAACCCATCCCCAATTATTTTTATCATTAACATGCTGAAATGCTCGTATTAATGATTTTCTAGAATAATCAAATACTTTATCATCTAATGTCAAATTTTCTCTTGTTTTAAGATAATTGATAATAAATTGATTTGCCTCTGGAGTAATGCAAGTATAATAATCTCTGTTCCTTTTTACACGAACAAAATGAAATGTTGGTACAAGTTCTTTATCACCATCTACTTCATCCAACACTTGTTCAATATTTATATCACTAATGTCTTTATGTATTTCAATTCCTTTAACTCCTTTAATATATTCTTCTATTGTAAATTCTCTTGCTTCAGCAGAACCTGAACCACTAACCATACAAAAAAGAAATAATGCACGATTTTTAATACTAGTTGTTGTCTCTATAGCTTTTTGAACATGTTCTTTCTTTGGGACTTCTTCAAATGATATTTCAGTATCATATGGGACATTAGGTTTTCCAAGTTGAGGTATCGTAATATCGCATTCTGCATAAAAGAAGGTAATATCACTCATTTTTGTACTTACTGTTTTATTAGAATATTTTTCTTTATGCAAATAATTCCTATATTCAACAAGTCTTCGTTTAACACTTCTTTTTGATTCTCTCACATTTTCTTCTTCTTCATCTTCTGCTTCTTGAATTAATTCTTCAATTGACATATTAAAGTAATCACAATATCCAGTTAAACTTGTTAAATATCCTCCAATTGTACTTTCATTACTTAAGTTCCTATTTGTTGTAAAATCTTGGAAAAGTTGGGAATTTTTTATTTCTTCTCTTAATTTTGGATTAAGTAATGGTCTTAAGTCAGATTGGGGTAATGTAATTCTTTCTCGCCTATAAAATGCTCGCACTGTTTTCATTCTACTTCTTACAGTTTTTGGTGCATATCCTTCTTCAGTTAAGAATTTTTCATGATTATCTAATCTTTTTGTAATTTTTCTTTCTGAAATAGGTTTATCTGATTTCTCTTCATTTTTTGCTTCTTTTAATAAATCTGATAAAGTTTCATCTTGACTATAGCAATAAATTGCTAAATGTGTAATTTGGGTTACTTCACTACTTTTAGTAAGGTCAGAACTTTCAATATATTCTATAACTGGTTGATACTGTTTTACAAATTCTTTATATTTATCATATTTCTCTCCATCTTCCAGTCTTAATTTTTTACTTGCCATGATTTACATTTTGGTAGTTTTATTATATATACTATTGGGACACACTATCAAGTCACTATATGATGCAATGGGAAAAACTAACAAATGATTACTTTAAAATAATATCATCAATAGGACTTATTCTCATAATACTAGGTGTAGTTAACATCCGATTTATGAACTTCGGATTTGGAGTACTAATTGCAGTAGCAATCCTATACTTCCTAAGAAATCGAAACCTAAAAAAACAAAACAAATAAAAAAAAACTAATTTTCAACTCTTTTTCTCTTTTTTTCTATATTATTCAAAAGATTTATTTTCTGAAAAAAAAAAGAATTATATTTAAGAGTAAATCTTATGAAGTTTTTTTTTAAATTCATGTAGATTATATCCTGATGATTAATGGAGGGAATTAATTATGAATGAAATGAATATTTTAGCATGTTATCTTTTAATAGGATTAGCAGTGTCAGTTTTCAATGCTTTTTTTGTTTTAAAACCATTTTACAAGTGGATTAATCGTAATATAAAAGAAGATTTTTATGATGAAACTAAAAGTCCAGCATTTGATTTTGATGTTATTAATGGAAAATATGGAGTATTATTAAATCTATTTTTTGGATTTTTACCTTTTATTTTGATAGGCTTTGTGTTATCTGCATTTTTAACATCACATTATGAATATTTATATGGTTTAGTGATAATTGGGTCAATGTTTTTAGTTCTATTTATTTTGTGCCATAGAGATCATGTATTTTCTCAGCCAAATTTTAATGATAAAACTATTGAAAAGCCATCATTTTCAGATATTTTTATTTTAACTCTTAAAGGTCGTGTATATTCTCATCCAAACTTTAGTGCAGAAAATATTGAAAAAATCCATTTTACTGAAAATAAGTATTCATTTGTATTTTCTATGATTATATCAATGTTTTTAACTGTTGCTTTAACATTATCTGGAATAACTAATCTTATTGAAACAGGTGAGGTTAAGTATTTAATATGGTGTATTGTAACTTTTGTATTTATATTAATGATTCTTTTTGTAGATAAAGTGGATAATTTAGTTCCTATAAATTTACATAAACGTTTAAATTTTTTATCTTTTGAACTTTCACTTGTAATTATAGTTTCTATAATGGGAAGAATGCTTTAATTTTCACCTTCCTTTTTCTTATTTTTTAGATACTCAAAAGATTTATTTCTGAAAAAAAAAGAATTATATCTAAGAGTAAAACTTATGAAGCTTTTTTAAATTCTGGAGGATTACATTCAGATTAATTAAATAAAAGAAGGAGTTGGTATTATTAATTTAGGAGATTTAAGTTTTTATTTATATTTCATAGGTTTGGGAGCAGTATTTTTAAATGATATGTATTGTTTAAAGCCTTTTTATAAGTGGATTAATCGTAATATAAAATCAGATTTCTATGATGAAGATTATAATCCAGATAGTTTTTATTCTGTTAGAGGTAAGTATAGTTTATTTATAAATCTTTTTTTCGGATTTTTACCTTTTATTGTAATAAGCCTTATTTTACCATTAATATTTATTCCAAATAATTTTGTATTGCAATTAACATTATTTTTTGCTATGATGTTTTTCATTCTTTTTGTATTATGTCATAGAGATCATGTATTTTCTCTTCCAGATCTTGATAATGGAATAACTGCTGAGGAGATACATTTTAGTGAAGATAAGTATCCTATTATTTTTACTATGTTAATGTGTGTACCACTTGCATTTTTCTGTGCATTTTTTGGTATAGGAAATTTTTTTATTTCTCATAATATGATGTTTATTAGTTCATCTATTCCAAAGATTATTGGTATAGTGATGCTTTTTTATATTGATGTGGTTGATAAGATATTGCCTATTAATTTACATAAGATGCGAAATTTTTTAATTTATAGTGTTGCTGTTATAGTAATTAGTTTTTTAATATGAAATTATATTATAATAGTTTCACTTTTTTTCTTATTTTTTTTATTATTTTTTAGTTATAAGTTTTAACTTATAAGTTATTAGTAAGTAGAATTAACTTTTTTTCTTTAATTTTTGCATGTAAAAAAATGGTAATGTTTTAAAAAAAGGGTTTGTGGGGGGGGAGAAGATATTGTTTTTGTGCTTATATTTTTTCGTCTTCGTCAAGTGCAAGTCTCATTGTATCTGAGTCTTGTGGCATGTAGTAGAGGAAGTCTTCTGCTGCTCTTCTTACATCTGATGATCCGATGATGTATCTTCCTGCAATAATAATGTCTGCACCGTTTTCGAGTGCTGTTGTTACTTTTTCAGGTGTTACTCCACCAGCTACTGCGATTAATCCTCTTTCTCCGAGTTTGGATTTGATTTCTTTGATGTTTCCCCATTCGGATTGTTGTTCGTTATCGTTGTCTCTCATTGTTTCTGAGTCGATGTTTCTGTGTAAGAGAACTATGTTTGGTTTTAATTTGAGTTGTTCAAGTTTTGCTGGAATATCTGATACGTTCATCATATCAAGTATTGAGTATATTCCTTGTTTGCTACATTCATGGATAGCTTTTTCTATTGATTCGTTTGTTCCAAGTCCTGAGATTGCTACAGCATCTGCTGTTTCATCTGCTGCCATTTTAACTTCTACTCTTCCAACATCTAATGTTTTAAGATCTGCAATAATGAATGCTCCAGGTCTTTCTTCTCTTATTTTGCTTATGATTTCTACACCGAATTTTTTAACTAGTGGTGTACCTGCTTCTATAAGTATTCTTTCACGTTTTGGTAATGCACGAATTATGCTACGCATTTTATCTTCATTATCAAGGTCAAGAGCTACTTGTAGGTATGGTGGGTTCCATAATTTCATTGCTTTGAATCCCATAATTGGATGTGTTCCTCTGTCTTTTTCTGCTAATACTTTGTCAACTGATGGGTATCCTTCAAGTGCACGTTTTATTGCAAGTTTGGTTGCTCCATAGTTGTATTGGTATATTTTACGGTAGTCTTTTGCTGATGGGTCAATAAATACATTTACCATTAATACAAGGTCATCTACCATGTCTTTTGGTATGATTTCTTCTTCTACTGCATCAGCTACTGCTCGTCCTACTGCTGTTTGTGCAGGACCAAAGATTTTACTTACATCATCAAGGTTTTGTACTGTTACTTTTGGTACAATTAATGTTGCAGGTTTTGTTGCAAGGTTTGGTCTTATTACTGCAAGAAGTGGTGTGTGTCCTACTGACATACTTGCCATGTTGTTTGCAAATGCTGTTCCTACAGGTCCTTTTTTATCACCAATAACTAAGTCGATGTGTGCTAATTCAGGTCCATCTCCAATTAAAGCTTCTCCAATTTCATACATGTGTTATATTCTCCATTAAATTCCTATAATAATTTATTTAAATTCAAATAGATAATTTTAAAAAAAATTACTTGCCCCTCTTTTGTAAATAAAAAAAGAGTATTGTTATATATTATTATATTAGTATTTTTTTAATTATTAAATTTATGTTTTAAAAATTATTTATTTAATTATAAATTTAAATAAAATCAATTTATAATAAAGATTATCTTATTAGATAATAAAACTAGAATAAATAGGTTTTAAAATCCTTTTTATCATATGGTAATTAGGATGTGAAATTAGTTAAAATTAATATATTAATAGAAAAAGAAATATTTAATTAACATTTTATTTAAAAAATATTTGGGGAGTTTAAGATTAAATGAAGATTGATACACATATTCACAGTAAGTTTTCTAAGGATTCTATAATGCCACTTGAGGATATTATTAAATATAGTAGAATTGAAAATCTAGAAGCTATAGCAATATCTGATCATGATGAAATTGGGGTAATTGAGGCAATAAAGAATGTTGAACATGAGGGTATTATTGTAATACCAGCAGAAGAGGTAAGTACAACTAAGGGTCATATTGTAGCTCTTGGAATTAGTGAATATATTAAGCCTCTTCAAACACCACAGGAGACTGTTGATCAAATTCATGACAATGGTGGGGTAGCTATTGCTGCACATCCATACTGTTATTATCGTAGTGGTGTTGGTGATATTGTAAGAGATCTTGATGTTGATGCTATGGAAACTAAGAATTCAAGATTTATTCTTGGTATGTCAAATTATATGAGTAAAGTTGTATCACAAAAGTATGATATTCCAGCTATTGGTGCAAGTGATGCACATTTTATTGAGGGAATTGGTAGTTGTTATACAGAAATTCCACAGGCAGATAGTGTTGATGAAATCTTAAAGTATATCAAAAAAGGCATGACAAAAGCTTGTGGAATAAGAACTCCTATGAAGGCTATTATTCGTGAAGTTATAAGAAAAAAAGGACATAGAACTAAGCCAAAAACAGAATAAAAAAAAATGAAAAATTGGATGAATAATTTAATTTTTCTAAAAAAAATCTTCTAATCTTTTTTTTTATTATAATTATTCATCTTTAATTACTGGTGGATAGAATTTATCTGCAATAAATGTTGGAAGTATTGCACTAAGTACTAAAACTCCTGTAAGAATACTGTAAATTTCACTACTTATAATATGATTATTAAGTCCATATAATGCTGCTACAAGACCAAATGTAAGTCCTGTTGAAAGTATAAGACTTATAAACATGTGATTGTCATCAAGATTGTGTGATATTACAGGATATGCACCAATAAATTTTGATACTACACGTACTATGAAGATTGCAAGGAACACTCCTATTGATCCCATTATTATGGGTATTGATACTTTCATTCCTCCAACTATAAAGAATATTGGTGTTATTACACTAAATGCTACTGTTTGAAGTCTTTTTAGCATGTTGTTTTTGTTGTCATAGCTAAATGGTTTTGCAAGTAGTGCTCCTAGTATGAATACAAATAGTAGTGCTTGTCCTCCACCAACATTTGCAAGAAATATCAATGCTGTTATTAGAAGAAATATATATTTAATTTCTAACTCATTTTTCTGCATTGAATATTTACGACTTTCAAATAATTTATTTGAAAATTTATATGCAACACATAATATTATAACAGATAAAACAATGAATATCAGTGTGTTAATATCTGGCTTCATAAATAGTATACTTAATGCTAATGCAGTTGCAATATTTATAAGAAATGTAGATCCCATAAGTATTGTACCAATTGTTTTTGATGATAAACTACGACTTAAAATCACAGAATATACAATTGCAATAGATGTTTCACTAAGTGCTACTGCAACAAGTAGTGATGATGTTAAATCCCACTTAAGCATCATATAACAAAGTATTAGTACACATATAAATGATAAACCAAACGATCCTATAGCTGTAAATAGGCATGTTTTAAAGTTATCTTTAACTATTTCAAAGTCAATTTCTGTTCCTGCAAGGAATGTTAAGACCATTCCACCAATTGATGCTATATATAACATCCATGGTTCAACTTGTAAAATTCCCAGATTTCCTGCAATAATACCAACTACTATTTCAACAATAGATACTGAAATTCCAAATTTTACTGAAATACAACTTGCAAGAAGTATTAGCACGGCAAGAATTACTGGGAAATAATCTGCTGTTATAATAAATAAAACCTCCCTTTAAATTAATTCAATCTAAAAAAAATAATATTTTTTCCTTAATAAAAGATATTTTCAATAATAATCCTTTGTATGTATAAATTTCTATTAAAAATCTTATTTATATCTTAAATCAATAAAAAAAGTGGTAATTAAGGGGAGTTTAAGTTTTAATCAAATATTGTTAATTGAAAGGTGTATTCACCAATAATTTTTTTTGATGTGTATGTGTTTTTATATTCATTATCTGTTTCATTAAGTATGATATGTGTCATATTTCTATATTCATATGAAAAAATGAAGTTATGTGTATATGAATGTATTGTTTTATTAATTTCAGATACATGGTGTGTTTTATCTTCATTTTCATCTATCTTATATGCAAGGTTTTCAAGAGGTGATGTATCATAATTGGATCTACTATCAAGAATTTCAAGTACATCACCAGGTGTGTTTATCTTAGTGTTACTTTCAACACCACCCATCTGACCATAAATAAATACACTAAACATGACAACAACTGCTAAAATCACAATTGCAAATATCATATCATAAACTAAAAAATATCCCTTCCTATTCATAACGAGCTTTTATACTGGCTACAATTTTATCTTTTTTTGCAATAGCATCCCTTGTTTTTTCATCAATAATACGTGATGATTCATCAAAATCATTATCTGTTAACTCATCAATAATCTTCTTAATAGGAGTATATGCAGCTTCCCTAAATTTAGGTTTAAGAACTTCCATACTGCCATCAGCATCTTTAATGTAGGTTTTTTGTGTATCTGTAATTTTTCCAATAACATCTGTTTTAATATTATTATCATTTAAAAGATTCATAACATTCATGTATTCATCCTTATCTACTATAATCATAAGTGAATCAATAGATACACCAAATGGGTCAATTTTAAGATCATCAAGCATACTGAGAACTTTAGGTTCAATAAGATTAAGGATATTTTCACGATAAAGTTCTATACCAAGCTTTGTTGTCTTATTAATTTCATTAGCATCACCATTAATACCACCATTTGTAATGTCTGTCATTGCATGAATAGCACTACTATTTGGATATTCATTAAGAAGTTTTGCAGCTTTTATGAAATCAACATTCATTGTACATTCAATAACATCAGGGTAATTATTATAGATTGATGTTGTTGTAATTGTTCCACCACCAGATCCCTGTGTCATAAGAATAATATCACCCTTTTGTGACTGATTTCTTGCAGTTGGCATCTTATCTGATGATCCAACAGCACCAACAGCACCTGTAAGTCTGTCACCAAGAACCATATCTCCACCAATACGAAGTGTACTACCAGATATTAATGGTACATCAGTTAACTCTGATACTGCACAAATTCCTGCAGTAAAATCAAGAATTTTACCAATATCTCCATCATCTGCAAGGTGAATATCACTTATAAGTCCCACTGGATTTGCTCCCATTACACAGACATCACGTAGTGTTGCACGTGCTGTGTGAAATCCTGCAAGAAATGGATAATCTCCTAGTCTTGAATGTATTCCATCTATTGCTGTTGTTATGTAGTATGTATCATCTACTTTTATTACTCCACCATCATCTTGTTGTGTTGGATCTACTATTGAATCCGTCTTTGTATTTTCAATAATTTCTGCAATTTTACTATGAACATAGAAATCTCCAACTCCTCTTGATCCTACACCAAATTCTCCCATTTTAATGTTTGTATGTGGATATTGCATTAAATCCTCAATTTGTGTTGTATCTATGTTTTGTGTTGTTTTAATTTCATCATATACTACATTTGCAAGTTTTAATGCTTTATCATCTGGTATGTTTTTGTAGTATTTGAGAATTTCTGTAAGCTTTTCTATTGTTTCATCTTTATCTTTGTTAATGTTTGATCTAACAAATTCTTCTATATCCATAATTATTACCACTATTATTTGTAATACATTTAACATAAAATTGTATGATTATTGTTTTTGTATAAAACTCATACATATTATTTACTAAATATATAAAACATTTCTATTAAAAATAATTCAAAAAATAAATTAGAAAGATAAAAAAAATAGTGAAGGGGAAAAATTCCAATATTTATTCTATAAGATTAACAAAACGTCTAAGAATTTCAAGACCATTAGCACCACTCTTTTCAGGGTGGAACTGAAGAGCATGAACATTGCCACGACCAATAGCAACAGGAACATCATGACCATAATTAGTATAAGCTGTAATAAGATCTTTATCTTCAGGATCAATATAGTATGAATGAACAAAATACATATACTTATCATCACAGCCACGAAGCAGTTCACAATTATTAGATTCTGTGTCATTAACTCTTATCTGATTCCAGCCCATGTGAGGAATTTTATAGTCTGCTGGAAGATCAAAACGTTTAACACTACCTTTAAATATGTTAAGACCCTCAATATTCTCTGTTTCTTCACTTTCAGAAAAAAGCATATGAAGACCAAGACAAATACCAAGAAGAGGCTTATCATCTGCAATATGATCAAGAACAATATCCTTATATTCAATAAGATTGTTCATAACAGCACCAAATGCACCAACACCAGGAAGAATAATTGCATCAGCATCAGCAATAGTCTTCTTATCTGATGAAACAACAGTATCTGCACCTATCTTTTTAAATCCATTGTGAATACTACGGATATTTCCACTACCATAGTCCATAATTACTATATTACTAATAAAAATACATCTCCTTATATTTAGTTTTTATTTTTCAAGTGTTTGACTTACACGTTCATAATCTTTAAGATTTCTAAATGACTTTGTAGCATCAATACCCATCTTAGTTGTAGTACCATCAGCTTCAGATACAGGATCAAGTGATGAACCACGAGCCTTAGGAATAATAATTACATCATCATCTGCTTTAACACGTGTTGCAATAGCATATTCAACATCATTAGGATCAAAGATGTCAATATCATCATCTACAATAACACAATGCTTTAATGATGGATGAGCAGAAAGTGCTGCCATAAGAACATTCTTTGCATCTCCTTCTGTCTGCTTTTTAATAGAAACAACAGCATGAAGCCAACAACATCCACCCTCTGTAAGAACAACATTCTGTACTGTTGCAAGAGTATTTTTCACACTATTATATATACGTGGCTCCTGTGGAAGACCCTGAAGAAGCTTATGTTCATTACCAGCAGGGAGAATTGCATGATAATATGCATCATCTTTAAAGTGCATACGACTTAATTTAATAACAGGTTCATCACGTATTTTATCATATGTATCTGTAAGATCAACAAATGGTCCTTCTGATTTTCTTTCATTTGGAAGAATCTTACCTTCAAGGAGAATTTCACACTCTGGTGCCTGAATATCTACAGTTTCACAGTTAACTAGTGTTAAATTTCCATCTTTAAATGTATTTGCAACTTCAAGTTCATTATCAGATATGGAGATACTTGTTGTTGTAGCAAGAAGAGTTGAAGCTTCAAGACCAATAGCAATAGCAATTTCTAGTGGTTTTCCCATTTCCTCAGCTTTCTTATAGTAGGTGTATAGATTTCTTGGCACAATTCTAATTCCAAGTTCATCTTTACCATTTACAACCATTCTATGAATAGATGCATTTGTCTGTCCTGTTGTTGGATCTTTTGCAATTACAACACCTGCTGTAATATATTTTCCCATATCCTCAGGGTAGTATTTAAGAATTGGAAGTTTTGAAAGATCTGCATCCATACTATTTGCATACACATCAGAGAAATCCTTAATATCTGTTATTTTTGTAGGATTATTTGTTGCTTCAATAATTGAATTTGTAAGATTATCAACAGTTGTATCAACAGATGCTGCAATTTTAGCTCTTGTATTACATATTCCTGA
Organism: Methanosphaera sp.; assembly: GCF_022768985.1. NCBI lineage: Archaea > Methanobacteriati > Methanobacteriota > Methanobacteria > Methanobacteriales > Methanobacteriaceae > Methanosphaera > Methanosphaera sp. The sequence continues at coordinate 136,743 of NZ_JALEKL010000004.1, forward strand.
GATAATATTCATGTCACAATCCTTAATATTTGTAAATACTACTGTGTCATTTGGATATTTTTTAAGAACTTTTGTAATTTCATATTCACATGAAAGTTCCTCATCAATTGTAATTATTTCATCTTTATCTATCTGGTCAATTAATCGCATAATCAATATCTCCCCTATTTTTTTCTATTCTATTCATAGTAGTTGTTTCTGTGAAGTGAATTTAAGAAGTTATTTAATGCTTCTTTTATGTCATCATCATAGATTGAAAGTATTCTTGCAGCAAAGAGAGCTGCATTTTCACCAGCATTAAGTCCCATTGTAGCTGTAGGAACACCAGGTGGCATCTGTATCATTGAAAGAAGTGAGTCAATTCCCCTAATTTGGTTGTTTCCACATGGAACTCCAATAACAGGCTTTGTTGTAAGTGATACAACAGCACCAGAGAGAACTGTTGAAAGATTTGATACAACAATATATAAATCCATTTGATCATCAACATCACTAATATATTTTTCAAGTCTATCAGGTGATCTTGTTGCAGAAATTACCTTATATTGACTTTTAATGTTGAGTGTATCAAGAGTTTGTGTAATTTTATGTACAGTATCCATTGTAGAGTAATTACCAGATACAATTAAAACACGTGTATCTTTGTTACATTCAATTGTCTTATCACATTTTTCAACTTCATGTTCTGTGCGTTTTGTACGATTGTAATGTTTTGATGCAATTTTTTCTATAACATCTTTTTCTGCATCTTCCATTTTCTGTTCATATGATTGACGTTTTATTTTAAGTGCATCTTTCATGTCCTTATCATTACATGCAATTATCTGACATGCAAGCCATGCAGCATTATCTCCTCTGTCAATTCCCATTGTAGCAACAGGTGTTCCAAGCTGCATTTCTGTACTTGATAGTAATGCATCTATTCCTCCAACATTAGCATTTACAGGAACAGCAATTACAGGCTTTGTTGTATATGCTGCTATAACTCCTGGAAGATGAGCTGCAAGTCCTGCTATTGCAATGAATACTTCTACTTCATCACTACAGTTGCGTACTATGTCTTTTACTCTGTTATGTGTTCTGTGTGCTGATGCTACTCTAAGATCATAGTTTACTTCCATCTCTTCAAGTACTTTTACTGATTTTTGTGCAATTTTATAATCTGATCCACTTCCTAGTATGATCATTACTTTAGTTTGCATTATAATTAATTCCCCTTAAAAATTGAATTTAAAAAAATAAAAATTTTAGTTAATATATTTATATATCCCTTATTTTTTATTAATTTTTTTTATATTATATAAAAAAATAATTTATATTATTATAAATATAACATTTTATTATTAAGTTAATAAAAATTAAATTCAAGTTAGTTATTTTTTTAGCTTATAATTTTTTTATAATCAACAACCCAAATGGAGTATTAATAAATTGCAATTTTTACCACAATTAGTTCTAATTATGCTCGTATTGCTTGCTTTTGCCGGTTTTCCTAAGAAGTCAAAAAAGTATGATATGGCATCTGTTGTAATTCCTGCATTTAATGAAGAGGAATCAATTGAGCATGTAATTAGTGCTGTAAAACAAGTAGATGTAATTGATCAAATTATTGTCGTAGATGATGGATCGAAGGATAATACTGCATCTATTGTATCTAAAATACCAGGAGTACTTCTTATTAAACATAGAACTAATAAGGGTAAAGGTTCTGCAATGAATACAGGACTTAAAAAGGTTAAAAATGAGGTTGTACTATTTCTTGATGCTGATCTTCGTGAAATACAAAAACAGCAGATTGAAACAATAGTAAAACCTATCCTTCAGGGAAATGCTGATATTGCAAAAACCAAGTTTAAAAGAGAAGCAGGACGTGTAACAGAACTTACAGCAAAGCCACTTTTACAGTTTTTCTTCCCAGAGCTTAGCTTTGCACAACCTCTTAGTGGACAGTTTGCTGCAACTAAGACATTTCTTGATAAGATAGATCTTGAAAATGATTATGGTGTAGATATTGGTATTGTTCTTGATGCTGAATCTCTTGGCATGAAGATTGTAGAAGTTGATATTGGTGATATTGTACATGATCATTCAACACTACAAGAACTTAATATTATGGCAAATGAGGTGGTACGGACAATTGTTGATCGTGCAATAAATTATGGACGATTAACTATGGTTGATGATCTTGGAAATTCAATAAGAATGGAAATTATGGGATTATCACTCATTACACTTGGAATATTTGGTATATTTTTCATTAAATTTATGAACTTATATATTTCAATTTTAATAATACTAGCAGGTCTTATAATTGCCATTTATCATATTGTGCGTATTGTTAAGATGTCAATTCATGTTTATCGCCGAAGTAATCTTTCAACACGTGACATGTTTAGGGTATTTATGAAGACACATTTTCCTGTTGTAATATCAGTTCTTATCTTACTGCTTCTTATGATATCTCTTCTTGGATCTGTAAGTATTACATCAAATCAGATATCAATTGAGCCTGTAAGTAAAAATATGATCATACCAACATCCTCATCATCTACATCTTCATCACAACAGCAGCAGAGTGTTGATGTACGTGGACCTTATAATGTTGCAAATGCACTTGAAAATGAAGAGGATCTTATACGATTGCCTCTGTCGGCTTCAAATACACTGCAAGCCCAGTATGGTGATTATGTATATATTAACAATGAAAGATATCAACTAGAGCAGGCTGTAAATCATGAAAATGATCTTCTCAGAATTCCTGAGAAAGCTCGTCATGGTCTTGAAGTTAAAGTTGACATGACAATTCGTGATTCTGACTTAAAATCTGTATTTGAGGATTCATATCTTGTAAAGAATATAAAGGTAGATCCTAATAATGTTAATAATTCATCACATCTTGATGTTAATCATACAAATATTAGTGTTGGTGAACATTACTCACAAAATGCAACAGAGGGCAATATATTAACTGTTTATGTTAATGATACAGAGGTAGGAAAAACAGCTGCAATTCTTAATGAAAATAGTACATATTCAATATATATTAATGGAGCAGCTATGTCTAACTTGAATATTAATAAAACAACAAATGGAACCATATATAATACAACATATAATAATTCAACTGTTGAAGTTAAAATGGAGCCATCAGATGTCAATGCAACTTTAGTATTTGCTGATGATGATTCATATGTTAAATTCCTTAATATTCACATTAATGATAAAAATTCATATAAATAAGTAGTTGAATTAGAGGACTGTATAATCTCCCCCACTTTTTTTACTTTTTTTTAGAGAAGATTGTTATAGTGAAATAAAATTTTTATAAAAATAGATTTTTAAGATAAACTTTTTTTCTAAAAGTAGTTTTAATACTAGATGATATAGTGTTATGGAGTTATCAAATCTAGTATAAAAAACTGATATGTCATCAAAATTATAATTAATTCTATTAACTTCTAACTATTTAAAAGGCTTATATGATCTTAATTGAGGTATTTTAAAGTAGATTTTAAAATATTCGAATTTAATTAAAGTATTAAATTTTTTTGGAAATTAAATAAAATTAATATAAATTTAGGACATAGTTTTATTTAGAGAAATTTAGTAAAAATAGAAATAATTTTTATGAAATTAAAATTTTAAGTAAAATTAATAAAATTTATTTAATATGACAATATAAAAATATAGATTAATATAGAAAGAAAAATTTTTTTAAAGTTTTTTTCTTGATAAATAAACAGAGTGATACAAATGAATGAAACCATAGGAATGATACTCTGCGGTGGATTTGGAAAAAGATTACGTCCTGTAACTGAAACAATTCCAAAACCACTTGTAGAACTTAAAGAGGATTACACAATACTAGATAAACAAATATTTGACTTCAAAAGTGCAGGAATTAAAAAAGTAATTCTATTAACAGGTTTCCTTGGAGAAAAAATCGAGGAAAGATATGGTAATAGCTACATGGGCGTAGAAGTAGAGTATGTAAAAGAAGATCAACCACTTGGAACACTCAATGCTATAAGACTTGGAATGGAACACATTAGAGAAGATCAACAATGTGTAATAAGAAATGGAGATGTAGTTGCAGATCTAAATATTAAGAAAATGATTGAAGATGGTGAAAAATCTCCATTTGACTTTACAATATTTGTAACACGAATGGTTTCACCATATGGAATAGTAGAACTTAGTGGAGATAAAATCACCTCATTTAAAGAAAAACCAGTACTTGACTACTACATAAATGGTGGAATCTACTTCTGTAAAGGAAAACTTGACTTTGGATCATACAAAACAGGAGATATAGAAAAAACATTATTCCCAGAGCTTGCAAAAGAGAAAAAACTAGGATACTACAAGGAAAATGAACTCTTCTGGATGGCAGTAGATACATCAAAAGAACTTCAACAAGTACAAAATGAATATAAAAACAGAGAAGATAAACCTTGGGGATATGAAAAAGTACTTATTAGTACAGAAAAATATCTTACAAAAGAATTATTCCTAAAAGAAGGATATCAGACAAGTTTCCACTACCACCCTAATAAGGATGAAACAATGTATATTGTAAGTGGTAGAGGTTACATAGAATTTGAAGATAAAAAAGAATATTTCAGCACAAAAGATACAGTAAGAGTAGAACCACAAACTGCACATACAATTGTAGCACTTGAAAATACAGTATTACATGAAGTTTCAACACCTGATCTTGATGATACAGTAAGAATAAAAGACTACTATGATGCTGAAACACCAACAGGTAAAAGATAGAAATTTAATTTATATTATGTGAAGAAAGTTTACTCTTCACATCCTTAACTATTTTTTTTAAAAAAAGAATTATGTGAAAAATAATATTTTCATACTTTTTCACTTAGTTTATTAGAATGCTTTTTTACAAATATATGCTATATGATCTTTCTCATATGGATCTAGTTTTATTTCTTCAATAATTTGTAAACCCTCTTGTTTTAAAAGCTTTTTCTGTTCTTTAAAAATATCATTAGGATTACGTGTTACATCAATACTTCGAGCTTTAATCATTAATATACCAATTGCATCTTCTTTTGCAAAGAGTTTAAAATTATCAATAAACAACTGAGTCTGACGAGCCTGAGCAACATCACTATAAACTACATCAACAGCCTCAAGAAAACTCTGATATTCAAGAGGACGAGTAGCATCACCAAAAAGTGCAATTAAATTAGGACGATCCTTAGATACATCAAGAAACTCACGAATCATGGTAGCAGAAAATTCCACACTATAAATTCTACCCTCTGTACAAATATCAGAAATATGAGACGGTGTAGTACCTGCTGATGCACCAAGATATAGAACTTTACTGTCACGTTTAAAAGGAAAAGTTCTAAGACCCTTAATTATAGCAGCAGCAAGCTTTGAACGTCTAGGATTCCAGAGACGAAACTCCTTATCTTCATATGTAATAAGCTTTTCTTGATAAATACTCTTTCCAGGATTTAAATTAACAGTAGCAATCTGATTATCTATCTGATATACATTTTCTCCAATTTCATTAATCTGCATAAATTTAACTCCTCCATTTTAGTAATTAAAATCTCCCTTATGTAACTTTCTCTTGTTACGTTTAGCCTTCTTACCATACTTTTTACGTTGTTTTTTCTGTTTTTTATCCTTCTTAGACTTCTTAGATGATGTGGTATTCTTTGAATTTTTACGTTTAGGAAATGGATTGTCTTTCTTAATTTTTTTAACTTTTTCATCTAAATCCTTAATGAGATTATCGTCAACCTCCCCATTACCATATGCATCCTTTCTTGCTGCAATAGCAATCTTTGATGCAACAGCACGAGCAATCTTACCACGAACCCACCAATTAGATCCACGAATACTAGGATGTTGGAATATAATACCATGCTTAGGAGGATTTTCACCAGTTTTAAGATGACGGAAGGTAGCCTTTTCTGCTCCAATAATTTGAATAGTACTAGATGGAAGTCTTGCAAGAGATTCAAGACCATTCATATGAGCAATAAGCTTTGCTGAAATATTAGCACCAGCAACACTATAAAGGTTAGGTGCAACTTCCTTAATCTTTTCATCAATATATTCTTCAAGCATATTTTTAGTATCATATAACTCACAAAGTGATGCAGCAAAACTCTTAATAATCATAAGATCAGAGTCTTTAACTTCAATATCATCGTTTGCATCAATAAAATCAATATTACTATTTTCTAGTAGTTTACTTTCTTTTATAGCACTACGTGTAGTTTCAGTAGCAATTAATTTTGCATAAAGCTGTTGATTGTGAATCTTATCAAGTTCTGGAAGATAAGGCATACACCATTCATGAAGTCTTTCAATAAGTTTTCCTGTTGTTTCATCAAGTTCTTCAAGAGAATTAATAGTTTCAACAATCATTACATCATTCATCTTAATTGAACTTTGAATCTCATCGCGTGTAACTTCATTAAATGCATAGTTCATCTGTGATGTAATATCATCACTATCTTTTAGGTCTGTAATTTCAAATAGAATCTCATCAAGATTTGCACGTATAAAACGACCAGCAGTAGTAGTTTTTTCAAATACCAGATTTTCACATTCAAGGTGTGTGTAAAGTGAGGAATTGCTAGTTTCAATGATAACTTCATCATATTTATTGTGAAGATCTAAAATTAAATCCTTTTTTTCATCTAATAACTTATTTTTCCTTATTTCTTCAAGCTTTTGTTTTTGATTATCTTCAAAAAGTCTATAGGCAACGATATTATTTTCATTATCCGTCGCTATAAAACCAAAGCTTGTAGTTGTAATATAGCATATCATATTTAATATTTTTAGTTTTGTTATTTAATTAAATTTTATAAAAAAAGTAGTAAAAAAAGAAGGTTGGGTGTGGAAAATATTTTTTTTTTATATTGAATCATAGATCTTGTCAATAATTTCCTCAGAAACATGACGTTTAGAACTTAATTCAACTTTTGATACAACATCATTCTCATCAATAATGTAAACTTCATTATCATCACTGCCAGGACCTGCACCTTCAGTTAGGATGTCATTTGCAATCATAAGATCAGTGTTGTATTTTTCCATTCTATCTTTTGCTTTTGCAATTAACTCTTCCTGTGTTTTTGCAGCTTCTGCTTTAAATCCTACAACATAGATGTTAGGATTAATTTCTTTTATTTCCTTAAGAACTTTAGGTAGTTTTGTAAATTTAACTGAAATATCATTATCAGATGATAGTTTTCCATCTTTCTTATCTATTTTAAAGTCTGATATTGCAGCAGCTGAGATGTAGATGTCAGCTTCATAGATTGTACTTTTAATTACTTCCATCATTTCATCTGTAGATTCAACATCAATTCTTTCAAATACACTAGGAACATACGTATCAATACGTCCACATACAACTGTTACATTTGCACCTTGTCTGTATGCTTCTTTTGCAAGTTCAATACCCATCTTACCAGAGCTTCTATTTGTAATACCACGCATATCATCAATAGCTTCAAATGTTGCACCAGTTGCAACTACAACATTAAGTCCTTCAAGTTTCTGTTGTGATACTCTTCTTTCAACTTCAAGTACAATATCACGTTTATCAGGGAACTTAGCCTTATTTTCACTATTTACAGGTTCAAGGAATGTAACTTCACTATATTTATCCTTAATTTCATTAATTTTATCCTCAATTGCATGATACATTGAAATATGCATTGATGGAACAAAGAGAATAGGTGTTCTATATCCATTTGCTGTAAGAAGAAGTGTTGTAACTGCATTATCTGCAATTTTATTTGCAAATTTAGAAACTGTATTTGCTGTTGCTGGTGCTACAACAATAAGATCTGCCTTTGCATTAATTACATGTTCAACATATCCTGTAAGTTTTGTTGTAACAGGATGTTTTGATGCAAATTCCATTGATAGTGGTGTTATAATATCACATGCAGCATCAGTCATAAAACATTCAACATCAAAGTTGTGTCTTTGAAGTTCATGTATAAGTTTTAAATCTTCTGTTGCAGCAATACTTCCTGTGATACAAAGAATAATTTTCATTTTAATCTACTACCTCATATTTAAGTTTCTTTTCTATTTATTATCTGTTATTTTTCATTTAGTTATTGATGTATTTATTTATTGCATTTTGAACTGATGATGAAATCTGATTTATGATATTGTCATCATTGTCTTGCTGTAATTTAAATGTACCAGCAATTAAGTCATAGTTAACTCTTTGATGTTCATATTTTTCAACAGGTGTTGAAAAGAGTAATACATAGATCTTGTTGTCTTTCATCTTAATCCATGTAGCAACATGTTCTTTTTGTGATCCATCACCCTCATTTGTAATGTATCTTTGCATTAAAACAGATTGATTGTTAATACTACTGTTTTTATAGTCAAGTTCAATATAATTACCACTCTGAACTAGGTATTTCTTGTTAAATTCAGATGCATTATAGATATCAGCACCAAATGATGATGGAACCTGTTGTATAACAACTGATGTTGCAGGCTCACTTGTACATGCAACAGCACCAATACTTCCCTCTGCTACTGATTTTGCCTCAGTCCATGTGTCAGGATAATTAAATTTAATTCCATTTTTTTCATACTTCTGACCAGGAACAGATAAATCATCAATAACACTAGATGCAATAAGTGCAAATATTATAAGAACAATAATTCCACCTACTGTCATTATTACTTTAGATTTTCTCATTTTATTACTTCCATTAGCTTTAATATAATCTGACTATTTAATCACTTGATCCACCATTTGATGATCCACCATTTGATGATCCTCCAGATGATCCTCCTGATGATCCTCTAGATGATGAACTACCACTACTAGATGATTTCTTAGATGAACTACTACTTGCTTTTTTTGTAGTTGTCTGTGTAGATGTTGATGACTTCTTAGTTGTAGTTTTTGTCACAGTTGCCTGTGTTGTATTGTTTGTAACATTAGTTTGTGCTGACATATTTGCAGCTTCAGCTGTTGCATTAGGACCAAATGCTGAATCTCCAACTGTAATATTTATCTGAGTTTTATTTTCAACACTATGAAGTGTTGATACTCCTGCTACAATACCAATTGCAAATGCAAGTATTACAAAGAGTATTATAAGCTTTCTTCCAGTTCTTTTACTGACAACATCATAGTTTGCCACATCTTTAGATTCAACCTTTGTATATTCATCTACAAAGTCATCATATAATTCTTTCTTCTTAGCAGTTTTTTCTTTAATTGCAGATCTACTAAAGCCTTTAGCTTCTTGAAGTTCACTAACAGCTTCCTTATTTCCAAGTTTTCTTTCATATCTGATTCTTAGAGTGTCATATTCTTCTTGAGTAATATAGCCTTGTTCTTTCTGCTTTTCTAAATTTTTTAATTTTCTCTCTATGTTATGTTGAGAGTCACCCTTATTTATTTTAATTCCCCCATAGCAGTTGTAGTTTCATAGGAACCTAAAATCTTAAAAATTTTAACTTTCTTTTCAACTTTTTTAAGAACTCTAGAAACATGGGAATCTAGCCTATGTCCTTCCATGTCAATAAAAAACAAGTATTTACCCATTCCTTCCTTTGAAGGTCTAGATTCAATCCTTGTAAGGTTTATATTTTCCTTTTTAAATTCATATAGGATTTCATATAATCCTCCAGGCTTATCATCACATAAAGAGATAATTATTGATGTTTTATTGTTTTCACCTTTAGTTGTATCATTATCATCTTTTGATAAAATTACAAATCGTGTTACATTGTTTGAATAATCTTGAATATCAGAATCTAGTATTTCAAGATTATATTTCTCAGCAAGTGATTTGTTTCCAATAACAGCAGCTGTTGATATTTCAGTTACATATCTTGCAGCTGTAGCAGTACTTGCCATACTTTCTGTAGGCTTACCTGTACTATTAATATATCTACGACACTGTGCAATTGGCTGTTGATGTGAACATATCATTTTAATATCATCTAGTGTTCTTCCTTTCTGGACAAGTAGATTATGTCGTATTGGAAGAACAAGTTCCTTAATAATTTTCATATTAAAATGAGTTAAACAATCAAGAGTTATTGAAACAGAGCCTTCTGTAGAATTTTCAATAGGAACTACAGCAGTTGAGATATTTCCAGCATTTAAGTCTTCAAATACACTAAGTATGCTAGGATATGCTTTTATGGCATCTGTGTTATTGTTAACAACAATCATTGCTGCTTCATGTGAAAATGTACCTTCAGGACCTAAGTATCCAACTTGTTTATTTTTATTCATTAATTATATAATATATACAATTCAATTAATTAATTCTTTTATTTATTTTGAATAAATTCTATTACTAAAAAAAAGTATTAATTTAAATAAATTTTTAAAACTAGAAAAAAAATGGTTGGAGGGGAAGAATATATTCTAGATACCTAAAATATTTAAATTCAAATTGTATCTAGTAGTTTCCTCTTTTTCTACTGTGATCATATACAAAGTTTAAGATATCTGATTTTGTAATAATACCTTGTACTTTGTTTTTATCATCAGATACAGGAATTCCACTGAATTCTTCACTTACCATAGTATTTGCAACATCTGCAATTGATGCATCTTTTGTTGTTGTAGTTATGGTTTGTGACATTAATTCTTGTACAAATAAGTTTCTAATCTGTGTTGCCTGGTATTTTTCAGGTACACGTTTTTTGAAGTCAATTATTGTTTTTGTAAGATCCTTATCTGTTACAATTCCTGCAATTGTTCCTGAATCAACAACTACTAATCTTGAAATTTCATTATCTTTCATTAATCTTCTTGCATGTACAAATCTTTCATCAGGTCCTATTGTAACAACTCTTTTTGTAAGTATGTCTTTGATGGATGTTTCTGTGTATACATCATCAGTTAAGTCTTTAAGGAAGTCTGTTTTTGTGATCATACCAACAATTTGTCCATCATCAACAATAGGTATTCCACCAATGTGATTGTCAACCATCTTTTTAAGAACTTGTAATTTTGAATCAGATGGAGCTGCTGTTATTACATCTGATGTCATTATTGTGGAAATTCTCATGTGTGTAAGTGGTACTTCTTCATATTTTGCAGATGCAATTTTTATTGCCATATCTGCTTCTGTTATTATTCCCACTAACTCTTTTGTTTTTGGTGAAATTGCTGGAAGTCTGGAAATTTTATGTTTTTGCATGAGTTTTAATGCATCTATTACTGTTTGATCTTTATTTACAGTTACGATATCTTTAGCCATTATTTTTTCGATTGTCATATACAATCAGCTCCTTTATGTTTGTTTAAATTTTATTAAAGATCACAACCAATTACTTTTTTGGTCATGATTTTTCATTAATAATTAATCTTATATCTAAATATAGAATTATTTATATTTTTATGACTTTTCTATAAGAAAATTATTAATAATTAATACATCTTTGTGTATTTTTTCAAGTTTTCATATACAAGTTACATAATTGTTTAATTAATATTGAATTAATTATTGAATTAATTTTGATATTCCATTTTAAGTTCATCAATGTATTCAAATTTCTTAATTTCACATCCATCAAGATCTTCATTGTCCATTGATATAACATGTGGTGTAAGGTTATTGTATGTTGTGTAGATATATTCATGTTTTTGAAGTATCATACATGAGGTATATATTGTTATATCATCAGATCCCTCAGATATTACAGCACCAACAGGCATTGCAACAGCTTGAAGCATACGATTAAATTGACTTATGGCAATATTAAGATTTTCAGGATCATCTATCTGTGATTTTAAATATGCAATTCTTATGAATCTGTCAACACCAGAATATCCACCAGGAAGTCCTTTTGTTCCCATACCCACACCCATTGGTTTAAGTTCACACTCTAACCAGTTGGTATTTTCAGGTTGTGTTGGCTTTATTGAAAGATAATCATTAAGATTCATTAAATGCCAGTCAAAAGATGGGGAGTTAGTTAAAACTCCAAGTGGATTGTCAAATACTTTCAGTCCATCTTTTGTATTTTCAATGACAATTGATTTACCAGTTGTGTCTGTTACCATCCAGTGTAGTGTAGCTTCTGGTGTATTTTCATTTAGTGGATGATTTATAATTGCAAGATTCTCTGTTGCCTTTTTAACCTCATCAACACTGGCAAAGTTTGAAAGAACCCAGAAGATAAATCCATGTGCTGAAACATTAACTTTATCATCATCTATATCACTTTCAAAGTATGCCATCTGTGGGAAGTTAAGACCTGCACATGCAACTCCTTTTTCATTAAATCCATCAGCATAGCATGGGAAGTTATCAATTATTGATGCCATTCCCATAGATGCATATTTTGGTTGTTTTTCTTTGCCATCAAATTCATCAATATATTTGAAATTACGTGGTGTAATTATAACACTCTGATTGAACTGGTATGCAAGATCCATATTACGTCCAAAAAGTGTGTATTCATCCTTAGTTTTTAAAGTTAATCCTGTACACATTGTTTTTATCCTCCTTTTAGTTAATTATAAATACATTCAACTTCTAAGTCTATTCTATTATTGTTTTAAGTAAGTCACGTACTGTGATAATACCTTCAAGTTTTCCAGTTTCATTATCTACTACTGGAACACCTTTAATATCATTTTCTTCCATTATTTCAATAATATCTTCTGTTTTTGCATATTTATCTGTTGTAATTACATCTTTTTCCATTAATTTGTCAATGGTAATGTCAACAACATCATTTCCTTCATTAGAGAATAATTCTGTGAATAATTTGTGATCTCCAATGTATTTAAGAATATCTGTTGCTGTGATAAATCCTAGTAGTTTTTCTGTATTATCTTTTGGATCTTCACCAACAATTGGAATTCTACGAATAGAATTTCTTACCATAATCTTAGTTACACCTTCAATTCTTGTACCTGGTGTTGTTGTCATAACATCAGATGTCATTACATCTTCAACATCACTGCCTGCTATGATATTTTTAAGTTTTCCAACAACATCTCCTTCTGTAAGCATTCCAACAAGTTTGTCATCATCATCAACTATTGGAAGTCCACCAATTTTAGATTCAAGCATCACAGTTGTTGCATCAACAATTGTATCTTTAATATTAAGTGTTTTAACACCTTTTGTCATAATTTCACGTATTGGTGCATTTATTGCAGAGAGGAAGTTTCCCTCATATTTATCTGTGATAACTTTATATTTTTCTCCTCCACCAAAGAAGTTAAGAATATCCATTGTTGTAATAATACCAAGTATTTTACCAGATCCAGGATCTGTTATTGGTATTCGACGAACATTGTTTTTTGTCATCATATTTGCTATGTTAATAATTGATGTACTAGCTGGTGCTACAATAACATCCTTGATTGCTATGTCTACTATGTTACTTTGATTTAGTTCATTTGCATCATCTCTGAATTTTTCAATTATTTTATTTTTCATATCTATCACCTACATTTTGTTTGTTTAATAAATCTGTGTCCATTATTATCTTCTTATTCATCAAGTTCCTCATCAATACATTCACTACAGACGTATTGTCCGTCATATTTTCTTAGAGTGTCGTATGCTCCACAGTTTTCACATACTCCTTCATCTATTGCTTCATCATCGTCATAGTTTCTATGTTCATAGTATTTATCATCAATATCTTGACCTTCCATGAATAGTTCTATGAGTTCTGGTGATACTCTAACAATATCAGTTAATGTTAGCAGTCCTTTTAATTGTTCATCTTCAATTACAAGTACAACTTTACACTTGTTTTTGATCATGGTTGTTGAAGCTTCAGCAAGTGAAGTATTAGGACTTATTGATACATAATCTTCCATCACCATATCTGCTGTTATATCTTTTGGTGATATATTTTTTGATACAACTTTTGAAATAATATTATTAGTTGTAACTATTCCCTTTACTTTTTCATCTTCTATAACCACGGAACTTATATTGTTTTGTGTCATCATCTCTGCGATTTCTGAGATTGCAACATCACTTGTTGCCTTAATAACATTGTATGTTATTGCATCTTTGATTCCAATATTTTCTCGTAAATTTAAATCCATGTTAATCAACTCCGGGTTAGTGAACTAAAGTTGATTTAATTTTCTTTTTTAGTTCATTATTTTTTTAAGTTTTCTTTATTAATTTCAATTAATTGATGAGGTTTAAGTTTTTGAAAATAATAATCCCAACCTAATGAATAGTATAATTTTCCTTATTAATATAATGGTTATTATTTTATGCTAAAAAATTACAAATAAATTATTTCATAATTTGTGTTATAATTTTATGTGAATTTTCATGGATTTTATGGTCTAAAAAAAGAAAAACTATAATAGAATAAAGTATAAATATAGTAATGTTGAAACTTATTTTTATAATAACTTTAAATAATATTAACCTTAATTAATTCTTATTTTATATAAAACTAGCAAGATAATACTCTATTTCTAATATAATTAATTTAAAAAAAGTTAAGGGGAAGATAAATCTATTTTTTCAATGTTTTATTCAACATCTAAATACTTATGAATTTGAGGAATAATTGAGACATTAAATTCAACACCCATAAGCTCTGAAATTCTAAATAAATTATCTTTAGATGTCCATAAACTCATAGGACTTACAGGTTGGATAATGATATTAACATCACACTTTACATGCATTTTTATATCATCACGAACTTTTCTAATAATATCAAGGGGTGTGGTTGGTGATACTACAATTTTTATGTAATAATTAACATTTTCCTCTTCAAGAACATCAATAGTTTTTAATTCATTTGCATATACAGACTTCCATTCATCCTCACAACTAAAGTGTTCTGGAAGCTTAATATCCATAGATACAAGATCTATAACATCAGATATTTTACGCATATTTTCAGGTAATGTAGCATTAGTTTCAAGCATTGCCTTATATGGATATTTTCTTAGAAACTCACCAATATATTCATAGCTAAGTAGAGGTTCACCACCTGTTATTTCAAGTGAATGAAAATCAGTACTCATAAGTGACTCTATTTTATCATTTAACATATCATATGAATATTCATCACCTACAACATCACTAAGACTTTCTTGTGTATCACAGTATTTACAGTTAATATTACATCCTGCAAATCTAATGAAAATCTGTCTTTTTCCAATAAGTTCTCCTTCACCTTGAATACTTGAAAATACTTCGATTATTCTTGAAATAACACAACACCTCCCCATATTTTTTTTTATCTAGAATTCTTTATGATATGATGCACCCTGTCCAATTCCTTCATTTACTTGTACTTCAATATATTCAAGAGTGTCTGTATTTTCTAATTTTTTAACAATTTCATCTGTTATATATACACTGAGTGATTCAGCAGTTGTAGCATCGATTGGAAGAAGTACAACATCACATTTTGGAAGTTTATATTCAAGTTCACCAAGAACTGTAAATTCAACAGTTTTATCATCTTCATATGTAACTTCAAGATCTGGACTTTCAACAGGTATTAGTACTCTGTGATCAAGACTTTTACATACACTACGTGTTATAGATTTAAGTTCTTTAAAGTCAATTACAAATCCAAATTGTCCTGATCTTTCACCTTCAACTTCAACATCTACAATATAGCTGTGACCATGAATTTTTCCACAAGATTCATGTCCTATTACCATGTGTGCTGCTGAAAATCTTAAATTTGTATGAATTCCATCGAGATTTACTTTCATTTTCATAATATAATTTCCCCTATAAATTTAATCTTCATTATCTAATCTTCATTATTTAATTTATTTTTAGAATACTTTTGTTTTAGTAATATCTTTCATTATAGTTTCAATAGTTTCAATGTATGTATTTGCAACCTTATCTTGAAGTTCATAAACATCATCCATTGAAATACCATTATCTTCAAGAGATGCAACATTAACATCAGCTGGTGTTCCTTTCTTTGTAATATTAACAGCAAAGTGGATTTTCATAGCACTAATTGATGCTGTTGCAATAGATACAGATAACTTACCATTATCAATAAATATATCATCACCATCTTGTGTAGTTTTAATACCATAATCAAGAAGTTTATCACGCATAATCATAACAAGCATGCGTTGTCTGTGATATGCAAGCTTTAAATTACCAGGCTGTTCATCAAAATGCTCAACAATAAAATGAAGCATCTTATTTCCTGTAATATCAAGACCTACATCTTCATAGTCAATAAGGTTATCACCAAGAATATTCATAGGACCTACCCATGAAACAATAGTTGAATCTTTCACATTAAATTCCTGAAATGCCCATGATGGATTAATTTGACTACCATCATATTCATTACCATCTTCCCATTTTAAAAATTGCATTTTATCATTTCCTCTATTATAATATTATTTATATAATTTTAACTTTAAAAAACTAGTTTAAAAATATTCCAACATTTAACTATAATATATTAAAATGAAACTATAGAATAAATCTTTCCACACCCACCACAAATTAAAATAAATATAGTACTTTTAATAGCATTAAATTTAATATAAATAGATAAGATAACTTTATTTAATAATTCTAATGATTAAATTAGACTTTTAAAAATTAATAAATTATGAGGGAGTAAAAAGCAATGCGAGATAAAATGAAATCACCACTACTAATTGCAGTAGTTATAATTGCTATAATTGCAATAGTTGGAATATATTCATTTGCCACAGCCCAGACATACTCAAATGTAACAATGGATGGAGTTAAATGTGAAGTACCAAAGGCAAACATAACAACACAAAAAGTAGATAACTACCAAATCTATGATGATAAGCAAAACAACTTCAAAATAGTAGTATATGACCTACTTGAGGAAGATCCACAATTTAATGAACTTAAAAATACAGCACAACAATGCAACAGCAGTAACAAAAGGAAATCTAACATATAATAAAACCTCATCAGGACTATGTAGCTTCTATAAAAACTATGAAAACAGGTATGTGCTAATTACAACAACAAATGAAGATGTAATGAAACATGTACTTGAAACACTAAGTGTAACACCACTAAAAATTGATGACATACTAAATTCAAACGATACAAACTCAACAAATGATCAACTAAAACAACAAGCACAAGCAGCAGTAAAGTCAGCAAAAGCAAAAGGTGGAGCAAAACAATACACATCAGGAGATGATGGATACTTCTACTCACCACAACATGATGAATACATTAAACATTATACAGGAAAAGATGGTCTTGATCATGTAAAAGGAAAAAGTGGATGGGATCAATCATACGATCCAAACACAGGGTACATGACAACAAAAGATAAAGATGGAAATGTATACTATGATGAGATGTAACAAAGAAAGGGAGATTATATTATGCGAGATAAAATAAAACCACCATTAATAATTGTTGCTGTTATCATCATAGCACTTGCTATTGCTGGTGTCTATTCATTTGCCACAGCCCAAACATATACTAATGTTACAATGGATGGAGTTAAATGTGAAGTTCCAAAGGCAAATATTACAACACAGAAAGTTGACAATCACCAGATATATGATGATAAAGAAAATAACTTTAAAATTGTAGTATATGACTTAGTGGAGGATGATCCACAATTTAATGAACTTAAAAATACAGCACAACAAAATGCAACAGCAGTAACAAAAGGAAATCTAACATACAATAAAACCTCATCAGGGCTATGTAGCTTCTATAAAAACTATGAAAACAGGCATGTACTAATTACTGCAGCTGATGAAAATATTATGCAACATGTACTTACAACACTTGATGTTACACCACTTAAAATTGATGATATTCTAAATTCAAATGATACAGATAATTCAACACTAAATTCTCAGCAAAAACAACAAGCACAGGCTGCTGTAAAATCATCATCAAAAGCATCAAAAAAATCTAGTAGTGGTAAATCATCCTCTGGTGGAGATGATGGATATTATTATTCTCCACAAGCTGAAGATTATATTCGTGAATATACTGATAGTAATGGTGTACAACATACTCAAGGTAAAGGTGGATGGCACGAATCATATAATCCAAAAACAGGATATATAAAATATACAGATAAACATGGAAATAGTTATTCTGATTACTTTAATTAAGTAATCTTTTTTCTCTTTTTTTTATTCTTTTTTATTAGATTTTTGTTTTAATATGATAATTTTTTTATAAGATTTAATATAAAGTTAGTATTAAGTTTATAAATTATTAGGGGATATGTATGACTAAAGCTATAACATTAAAAACTATTGATAAACCTGGGGTTTTAAGAGAAATTACAGATTTTATTGCAAATAAGGGTATTAATATTACTTATACTCATTTGTATATGGAGTCTAATGATTATGCATCTACTTATATTGAGTTTGATGATGTTGATAATGTTGATTCTTTAGTTGAGGATCTTCTTAAGTTGCCTGAGATTGTTGCAGCAAAAACTGATTCTTCAATGAGTGAAATTTGGGGTAAAAGAATTATTATTATTGGTGGTGGAGCTCAGGTTTCACAGGTAGCTCTTGGTGCTATTACAGAAGCTGATCGTCATAATCTTAGAGGTGAAAGAATTAGTATTGATACATTACCTCTTGTTGGTGAGGAGAAGTTAAGTCAGGTTATTGAGGCTGTTAGTTCACTTCCTCGTGTTGGTGTTCTTGTTTTAGCAGGTTCTATTATGGGTGGAAGTATTGTTGATTCTATTGATAAATTAAAAGAGGATTATGGTATTAAGGTTATTAGTCTTAATATGGTTGGTTCTGTTCGTGATCATGCTGATTTAGTTGTTACAGATCCAGTGCAGGCTGGTGTAATGGCTGTTATGACTGTTGCAAAAACTGCAAAATTTGATATTGATCGTGTTGATGAAGTTTTATAGTATTAAGTTTTATTTCCTCTCTTTTTTTTATTTCTTTTTTTTATTTTATTTCTGGTATTTTTTCAAGTTTTATGTATTCACCTAGTGCTTCTCTTGTTGTTCCTACAACTAGGTTGTATGATTTTTCATTTGTTGTTTTATCTATTACTTCTTCACATACACCAGATACAATTGCTGTTTCATTATTTAATACTTCACCTGCATAAGTATGAGTATATGATACTACATTTTCAATATCATACTTTACACCATCTAAATATTCAATATCACTTATCTTATAGATAGATGGACTATCATATGATTGCTTATTTTCTTTAATTTTACATCTTATCTTCATTGGTCCTACTTGTTTGTAGTAACAATCTGGTTTTACATTTTCTTTGATATCTTCATCATTCATTGTTGAGAGTATGTCAAAGAGTGTTCCACATATTACTCCACGTATATTTTTACGCATTTCATAGAATTTAAATTCCTCAAAACTAAGTGTGTCATCTTTTATACGTTTGTTATATACAAATTCCCAGAAGTTATCATCTATTGGATCAAGTATACTTTCTGGGTCATTTTTTAGTTTTCCATATAGATTTCGTGCTTTTTTATGATTTTCAAGTCCAAAGATTATGAAGTCTATGTCTGATTTTTCATTTTGAAATCCTAGTAGTGCTGATCCTGTTATTCCCATATCATCATAGCTAATGCCAGCTTTGCTGTGGAATGTTTCTGCAAGTTTTTGAACTTTATTGTTGAATGGATTGTCTGTTTTATCTTCTAGTATTTGTTTTAGTTTTTCTGTTGGATTTAGTATTTTTTTAATGTCACATCTTGGTACTCCCATCATCTTCTTGTTTTCTACATTCCAGTCAAATAGGTAGTTTGGATGGTTTTCTTTGATGTAGGTGTATGCTTCATCTGATCCTACTTTTGTATATTTTATGCCGTTGTAGTTTCTATCTCCATCTTCTGATGGTATGTATCTTAAAAATGCAACTATGTACTCATCAGGATGTGTATATCCATTTATTGCAAAAAATAAGTCGTCTTTTGTTTGAATAAAATATCTAGGTTTTATATTCATATTTATGCAGATCCCTTCTGTTTTTTGTTGTTTATGTAGTATTTTTATAATTTTTAAATTATGTATTTTATATTAAAATAATACTACAAATACTATTAAATGTTTATTGAATTAAAATAAAGTAACCTTTATATAGTATGATATTAAAATAAGTTAATTGTGAGAACATAAAATTATTCTAAAAAAAAATATCCACATTAATTATTTTATCTATTTGGAATAAAAGAAAAGAACTCATCAAGAATCAAATAAAAAAATAGTTTATATACATGTAATCTTATCTTATATCAAAAACGCTCACCATTTAAATTTAGTTGTTATATGTATTAAAGAATGCTAAACTAGAATTAATGATTCAGAAAAAAAATATACTAAATCCAGATATTAGTACCTCTGGAAAAATAAATACTTAAAAAATAATAAAAAAAATAAATCCCATTATATAAATTTAAGGAAAAAAAGATTTTGCCTAATATCTTTTTTTAATAAACTTTTTTTTTGACATTATATAACTTTTTTTTTATAAAAACTAATTTTTTTTAACATAACTTAATGCTAATTTTTTATTAAAATAAGGATTTTATTTACATGTAACTAGTATATATTAAAAATTATCATTTTTATCTACATATTATAAAATAATAAGATACTCTTTTAATTAAATAACTATTTATGTAAAATATATATCTTTAAAATAAGTGTATTTTTAATTTAAATTATTTGAAAATTGTAATAAAAAAGGGGTAAAATATTTTTTTCTAAAAAAAGTTTTTGGTGATTAGATTTTTAATATCCCATACGGAACATACTTGTAATTTTCTCAGCAAATGATTTTTTCTTTTTAGGTCCAGGAATTTTAACTGCATAGCCACAATTAGGACAAAGAACTAAATCTCCACCACAACCACAGTTACAATCAAGGTTTTCTGCAGTTGATTCATCATATACTGTTCCACAAATTTTACATTCCATTACAGGTAGCCTCCCTAAGCTTTAAGTGATTCTTTAATTTTCTGCATAAATGATTTTTTATTATTATTTTTCATTGCTTTTTTACATGGTACTTCATGTCCACAGTTAGGACAACGTATATTTTCTCCATGACATCCACCAAATGGACAACCACATTCACATGATTTTACAGTTTTAGGATCAAATCTACATCCACATAATCTGCATTGTAATTCTTCTACCATATTATTTTCTCTCCATTTAATTTATTTTTTTTTATTTTATTCTTTTTTGTTAGATTTTTTGGTATTTGCTCCACGTATCATACTTTTCACCTCCAAAGTTTTATTTTTTAAGATTAAATTTAATCTTTATTATTTTTTTTAGTGTTTGCTCCACGTATCATATTTTTTTCACCTCATTAATTTAATTTAAAAATAATTTTTTTTGTTATAAGAAGAAAATTTTATAGGAGTATAAAAAAAATTAATTTTTATACTCATACTACTACTTTAGGTAAATCCTAGTAGTAGTCCTCCTTGGTATACTATGAATGCTGCTACATATGCTACAACACAACATGTTACAATACAGGCTGCTACCCATTTCCATGAGTTTGTTTCTTCTTTTATTGCTCCTAAACATGCAAAACATGGTACATATAAGAGTGTAAATACCATGAATGATAACGATGTTAGTGGTGTAAATAAGGCAGGTAACATTGTTCCTATTCCTTCTTCACCTACTCCGAAGAGTGTACCAAATGTTGATACTACACTTTCTTTTGCAAGCATACCAAATACTAATGCTACAGCTGCTTGCCAGTTTCCAAATCCTAGTGGTTGGAAGATAGGTGCTATGAAGCTTCCAATAATTCCAATAATACTGTTAGCTGATGCTTCTTCAACACCAAGTGGTAGGTTACTTAATATCCATATAAGGATACAGGTTCCTAAAATTACTGTACCTGCTTTTTTAATAAAGAGTGATCCTCTTTCCCACATGTGAAGTAGTGCACTTTTAAGTGTTGGAATTCTATATGGAGGTAGTTCCATGATAAATGGTGCTTCATCATCTGAAAATACTGTTCCTTTGTATAATCTTGCAACTATAATTGCTACAATCATACCAAGTATGTATAATCCAAATGTTACTTCTGTTTGATAGCTTTCAAAGAATACTGCTGTGAAAAGTGCATATATAGGTACTCTTGCACTACATGATATGAATGGTAATGCAAGCATTGTTGAAATTCTGTCACTTTCATTAGATAATGTTCTTGTTGCCATAATACCTGTTACATCACATCCAAATCCTAAGATCATTGGGATGAATGATTTACCAGATAGGCCCATTATTTTACTCATTGCACGGTCAATTACAAATGCTGCTCTTGCTAGATATCCTACATCTTCTATTAAACTTAACAAGAAGAACAGTATGAATATAATAGGTATGAATGTAAGTACTGAACCTACTCCACCAATTACTCCATTTAGGATAAATGTTTGGAATGCTCCATCACCAAGTATTGGTGTTAAATATTCAATTAAACTACCGAATGCTTCATCAATTAAGTCTTGGAATGGTCCTCCTATTGTGTATGTTAGATAAAATACTAGATACATTACAATTAAAAATATTGGTATTCCAAGAATTCTGTTTGTTACAATTGAGTCAATTTTATCTGTTAATGTTTTCTTTTCACCTGCTGGTCTTGAAACTGCTTCTTTCATTATTGAATTAATTTGACCGTATCTTGCTTCAATGAAAGCTTCATCAAGTTTTTGATGTACAATTTCACCAACATGTTCTTGAATCTTTCTTAGTTTAGGAAGATTATCTTTATCTGCTGATTTTTCTGCAAGTGCTATTACTTCTTCATCATCTTCAAGAAGTTTTACTGCTGTCCATGAATCTGGTGCAGATCCTACTTTTAGGTGTGGGAATAATGATTTTACTTCGTTTATATGATCATCTAATTCAAAACCATATGTAAGTGATGCTGCTTGATCTGATGGTTTTCTTGCAGCTTTAATTGCTGTTCTTATAAGTTCATTTAGTCCTTTACCTTCTCTTGCATCGATTACTACTATAGGTACTCCTAGAGTTTTTTCTAGTTTTTTAATGTTTATTTTTAGTCCTGCATCTTCTGCATAGTTTAACATGTTAAGACCAATTACTGTGTTTGCTCCAGTTTCCATGATCTGTAATGTTAAGTAAAGGTTTCTTTGAATGTTTTCTGCATCTATAATGTTTATTACTGCGTCGTTTTCTTCATGGATTATAGCATCTCTTGATACTTTTTCTTCTACAGAATATGGTGTTAGACTGTAGTTTCCAGGAAGATCTATTACTTCTATTTCATAGTTGTCAAGTTCGAATGTTCCTGACTTTTGTTCTACTGTTTTTCCTGGCCAGTTTCCTACGTGTTGTTTTAGTCCTGTAAGGTTGTTAAATACAGAACTCTTTCCTACGTTTGGGTTACCGGCTAGTAAGAATTTTATTTTTTCCATACCATACCTCTCAAAAATTTAGGTATACCTAAACATTAGTTAATTATTTTACATCTAAAAAAAACTACTAATAAAAAATAACTTAAAAAAATAAGAAATTAATTTTTTTAGAAAATCATTTTTTTTAAAAAGTTAAAATAAAAATAAAAATAAATTAAAAAATTCAATTTATTGGAGTTCTATTGATTGAGCTTCTTCTTTACGTAGTGCAAGTGAGAAACCTTGAACTCTGACTTCTAATGGATAGCCTAGTGGTGCTTTTCTTTTAAGTTCTATTGGTGTTCCTGATACAATACCCATTTCTTTTAGGTGTTTTGCAAGTGTTCCTGTTGCTTTGTAACTTTTGATAACTCCTTTTTCTCCAGTTTTTAAATTATCCACTGTTTTTGTCATAATAAATTTCTCCTTTAGATTTTTAATTAATTTTTTAACTTAAAAATATACAAAATTAGGTAAACTTAACTTTTTATAATAATATATTTAGGTACTCCTAATATATAAAGATTATTATATATCAAAAAATATAACATATAAAAAAAATAAACACAATAAAACATTTAAAACTATAAAAAACTATTAAAATAATATTAATATTAAAAAATAAGATTAAAATTTCAATAAAATAAGTAAAAAACAATATATCAATCAAATATATTAAAATAAGTAAATTAAAATAAGAATAAAAAAATATAATCTCCACAAAAAAAGTAGTAAAAATAAATCTAATTTTAAAAAAAAATAAAAGAAAGAATAAAGAAACTTATTCTTCTTTTAAAACTTTTCTTTCTTGATCTAATTTATGTTTAGCTATTTCATATTTTACAAGGAAATCGTCATCATCATTAACTGGGATAACTTCTAATCCTAAAGCTTCATGTTCTTCGATCCATTCATCATTAAGAACAGGAACTTCTAATTTAATTGGTTCATCTTCATGATTTACAACAATTAAGTTTCTAAATGAAGTTCTAAGCTCAACAATATAACCTGCTAAACTAATAATATGATGTGCTCTTAATACAATTTTCATTTTATCACCTATATATTACTTAAAGTAAGAAAGCAAGTATTACTGCTAATACAGCTATTATTGATGTTGCGATAACTGTAGGGTAGAACTCATTATTGGTAAATAATGGTGAAAGTGCACTTACTACAGCTGCAGCCATTGTTAATATAATTGCACAAATAATTGGTACAATCATTGTAATACTGAATACAGGTGGCATACCTAAGAATAATGTTGAGTAGAGACATCCACCAACAAATATTAATAAAGCATGAGCCATTACATAAAATGCTCTGTATTTAGCCATGTATTCAAGAAGTGGACCTTGAATTACATCTGAGTGTCCT
Organism: Methanosphaera sp.; assembly: GCF_022768985.1. NCBI lineage: Archaea > Methanobacteriati > Methanobacteriota > Methanobacteria > Methanobacteriales > Methanobacteriaceae > Methanosphaera > Methanosphaera sp. Next base: position 161,538 of record NZ_JALEKL010000004.1, read on the forward strand.
TCAAGGAATGCAAAAGGATTTGAATTTAATATAATTAAAAATCCTATGAAGAATACAATAGTACCTAAAATACCAGGAACACTAAATAAGAATGGACCTGTTGCTTGTTGTACTGCTACAATATCAAGTAAGTTGATACTACCAGACATTATTGCAGGTATGAATAAAGCTATATAAAACGGTAAACTACCGTATGATATAAGTTTTAAAGCTCTGTTTGCACTTAATTCTTCGAAGTATGATTGTGTAGCACCTAAGTGTTTTCCACCTTTAATCTGATCCGGGAACGGCATTGTTTTGGATAAGAATGAACGTGAAAATGAACTCATGAACACATATAATACTTCTTCTAATTTTAATAATCCTACAACTGCTACAAGACTAGCAAATGGTCCCCATGCAGCCATTACTTGAGGTACAATTATGATAAATAATACAGCTACAACTAATAATGTAATTAGTGGAAGCATGTTGTATACTTTTGGAAGTATTGCATTAGGTTTAAGTACCTGTTTGAATAAGAATTTTAAAGTTGTGTAAAATCCTGGACTTGATACTTGAGGTCCAAGTCTTTGTTGTACTCTTGCTTCTGTTTTCTTTTCAATACCTGGTAACCATAAACATACGATACTTGCAATAATAAAAGCACCTATAACATAACCTATTGATGTTAACATATTCATAGTTTTGTTCTCTCCTATAATTTAATTACTTGTATAGCTCTATCAGTACAGGTGAAACATGGGTCACATGATACAATAGCAAGTTGTGCATCCTGAATTGGGTGACCAATACATGCTTCTTGCATTGCAGCAATGTTTGACATTGAAGGTGTTCTGATAATACTGTGTCTTACTTTTCCATCTTCAAGACCATATGAGTGGTAACATACTCCACGAGGTACTTCTATGTAGCTTTTATATACTGGAGAGTCAACCATTTCCCAGTCACGATTTACGATAGGTCCTTTAGGTAAGTTTTTAATAACTTGTCTAATGATTTTTGTAGATTCAAAAATCTCAGTTGCTCTCATAAGAATGTTTGCTCTTACATCTCCACCATCTTGAGTGATAATATCAAATTCAAATGGTTCGTATTCAAACATTTCTGTTCTGTAATCGTGTTCATATCCTGTTGCTCTTAGAGAAGGTCCTGATACGTGTAAATCAAGTGCTTGTTTCTGTGATAATTCACCAGTACCTGTGATACGGCTCATTACCATAGGATCAGCAATAAATCTTTCAGCAAATGCAGCTACTTTTTCATCAATGTAATCCATTGTGTCAAGTACTCTTTGTTGTTCTTTAAGATTTAAGTCAGCTCTTGGTCTTACACCACCAAGTACAGAAATTCCGTACTGTACTCTGTTTCCTCCCATCATGTATAATAAATCCATTACAGATTCCCTGATGTAGAAGATTCTCATAGCAAAGGTTTCATGACATAATACTTCAGATCCGTGACCTAAGTATAACATGTGACTGTGTAATCTTTCAAGTTCTTCTGCAAGAACACGTAAGTATACAGCTCTTTCTGGTATATCGATACCTATTGCACCTTCACCAACACGACATGATTGGTATATGTGTCCGTTTGAACAAATACCACATACTTTTTCAGCTAATGCGTTAGCTTTTTCTACAGGTAGTCCTTCCATGATTCTTTCGATACCTCTGTGGTTTAAACCTACAGTGATTTCTGCATCTTTAACTATTTCGTCTTCAACAAATAGTCTTACTCTGTAAGGTTCAAGTGCAGCTGGATGAACTGTACCCATATCTAATTCTGTTTCAAATACTTGTCTTTCTGTTTCGTTACAAGTAGTTGCTCCATCTATTTTTGTAACCATTTAGATAACACCCTCTTATTTATTTATCCTCTTTCTGTAGTAGTATAGGTATTACTGATACTACTCCTGCTACAACGTCTTCTGGTCTTACAGCACATCCTGGTACTTTAGCATCTACTGGAATAACGTTATCTACTGGTCCTTCAATTTCTTCAGATGGAATTTCACCATGGATGTTTTTGTAAACTCCACCAGTTAAAGCACATGCTCCTACTGCTACTACTAATTTAGGATTTGGTATTGCATCATAAATTTTAAGTAGTGGTTCTTTTGTCCAGTATGTTACAGGACCTGATACAACTAAAACATCAGCTTCTCTTGGGTTCCATGTTAAATAAACATTGTACTGTTCAATATCGAATTTAGGAGATAAAACTGTGTTTACTATTTCTATATCGCAACCGTTACATCCACCAGTATATACTAGCATGATATGTATTGACTTTTTACGAGATTGTGATTTAATTCCCATTTTATCCCTCTAATCTATTCATTTGCAGAAGCTTCACTTGCAGCTTCTGTTTCTTCAGCTTCTTGTTGAGCTTTTTCTTTCATTTCTCTATTTTTCTGAATAATAGAATCATCAGTCAAATACTGTGCAATAACTTGCATATTTTTATCAGATACGTCAGCTGGATCTAAAAGCATACTGTTTACATCTTTGTCACATTTGTTTCCAACATCGTTTGGATGAATTGTTGCTGCTACACCAAATAATCCGTATATTGGACAGAAGTCGTGACATTGGTAACAGTGTACACATTCAATTTCATCAATTTCAGGTACAGCTGTTTTTACGATACCTTCAGCAATTTCTACAGGTTCAACTGGTTTCATTACTATAGCTTTTGTAGGACATACATTTGCACATCCTCCACAACCTATACATTCTATTTTTGCAACTTTTGGTGATGGTTGAACATTACCGCTAAGTGCATCTTCACGTAGTTGTAAATCTGTTCTACATTCACTTCCAAAGATAATTCTTTTGAGGTTAACATAGATTCCTTCAATAAAAACTTTTCCTAAACTCATATTGTTGCCTCGAAATCTCTTTGTATTTTAATTGCTCTAGCTGGACATGCTGTTTTACAAGCACCACAGTAAATACATCTGTCATCGTTGATGGTTAAGTTTCCATCTTCATCTTTGGTGATTGCTTTAAATACACATGCATCAACACATAATTCACAGCCAATACAGAGGTTGTTTTTGATCATTGAGTAACCATCTGCAATTTTGTATCTGAGAGGTGTTGTTTTTGGTATTGCTTGTACAGGACAGTACATTGCACATTTTTCACAAAGTACACATTTATCAAAGTTAACTTTAATTTGGCCATTTTCAAGTGTAAGTGCATCTTTTGGACATACTTCCATACAAAGACCACATTTTATACAGTTAGCTTTAATGTCTCCTTCCCATGTTGTTCTTCCGAATTTACGAGCGTTGTATTTACATTCTTTTACACAGATACTACATTCAACACAGATACCTTCAAGTGTAATTTTTGATTCTGGAACAAATTGAAGTACACCTTGTGGACATGCACTTACACATGGTGTTGTTTCAAGGTCTCCATCTTCAAGACAGGTACAACGGTCAACATCGTATCTAATTCTTTTGTTTACTACATCAAGTGCATCGATTGGACATGCATCTGCACATAATTTACATTCAATACATGCAATCATTTTTGTATCATTTTCAACGTCGTATTCTGGGTGGTTTATTTTAAGTTCTAAATGACTTGCTTCAATAGCATCATTTGGACATTCAATTAAACATTTGTAACAAATTGCACATTTTTTCATGTCAATTTCGTATTCTCCACCTTCTTCAATTGGTCCAATTGCATTTCTTGGACATACATCTACACAGATATCACATTTTGTACAAACACCTGGTTCTATGTATGAGAATTTAATTGAATTTGTAGGACATACATATGCACATCTACCACATTCAATACAGTCATCATGGTTTGTTCCTATGTTAACTCTGTTAACAAGTTCATTTTCCATTTTAACTGGTCTTGCTGGTTTTGACATTCTTGCATTATTCTTACATGGTTCTACACAAACACCACAGTTAGAACATAATCCCATTAATTTTCCGTCTTTTATTGTGATAACATCTACTGGACAAACTTTTTGACACATTCCACATGTGTTACATTTTGTCCTATCTACTACATAACCGCCCAATTTATTTTTAAAGATTGCTTTGTTTGGACAAACTCTTTGACATTTACCACATGTAATACAACTTACAGCTTTACCATTTACTACTTTAATTGCATCAGTAGGGCAAGCATCTACACAATTTCCTGAGCCGTCACAATTATTTGTTGTTAAAAACATATTTTATTACCCCACTTAAGCCTCATATTTAGTTCCTAGTATAGCTCTTCCTATTATTGCACCAATTACTGCCATTACAAATCCTGGTCCGAGTGGTAATCCACCGTAGTATGGGAATGTACCTAACCAGTATGCTACTATAATAGCTGATATTATAATTGCGATCCATGATGAAGTTGTGAGGTGAATACCTTTTGTTGGTGTTTTATGCATCATTGCACCAAATACTAGACCCATTATGAATGCACATACTGTAGGTCCAATATATACTGCTCCAAATAAGTTAGGAGCTACTGATGGTAAAAATTGTTCTACTACCATATTCTGATTCCTCCTACTCTATTTCCTCATCATCTACGTAATCTTCTTTAAATTTGGTTACACCATAGAAGAGAATTACTAAAGTTGTTAATCCTATAAATACTTTTAAACCAACTACAATGTTAAGGTATGGAATAATTCCTGCATTTAATGCATCAGGGAAGTTAAAAATACCTTGTAATGATGCTGGTACAAGTCCGTATAGGTTTGTTCCTAAGTTGTAGAGGAATGATCCTCCAGTGAATAATCCACATAAACCTAATACTACATAAAGTAATGCTCCACAGCTTTCTACTAAAGACATTCTGGAGTGTGAAAGGTTAAATGGATTGTCTTTTAATCCGTATGTTAATATACATAAGATTGCTCCGGAAGCCATCATAGCTCCTCCCTGGAAACCTCCACCCGGTGTAATGTGTCCACCGAGGATGGTCATAACTCCGTAAGCCATCATTATGAATGATGTTGGATATGCTACTAATTTAAGAAGATCACTCATCGTCGTCGCCTCCAAGGTTTACTTTTCCTCTTCCGAATACAAGCATTGTTGTTACTACTGCACTTACAAGAATTAATGCTTCACCAAGTGTATCGAATCCTCTGAAATCGAATACGATGTTAGTTACAAGGTTTGGTGCAATTGATACTCCAACTGCTTGGTATATGTAGTTTATTCCAGGGTAAATTAAATAACTGAATTGGAATACTGAGTTTAAGAAAATCATGGAGAATGCAAGTAATGCTACTGCCATTGCTACTTTTCTTACTGAGGAATTCATATTAAACTAACCCCCATATTGAATACTATTGCTACAATTGCTAATGCGATAATAGCATAAAACATCATGTTGTTTAAGCTATCATTGTGTTCTTTGTACAATTTAGGCATAATTGGTGATACATATACGTATGCAATCATTAATGCAACTTCTAGTACAATCATTAATGCTGGGCTTACAAGTCTTACTGTTGATACAGCAATAAGAATTGATGCCATTAATAATAATTCTGCAGCTACGATTGATGAAGTTTGTACTCCTGGAATTAAAGTTTCTTCAGCAGGATCTAACCCAAATGTACTTTTTAAGGTTTCTACAAGTTTTTCGTACATATTCATATTATCACCTATATTATAAGATTAGGGTAGCTAGAGCCATAAGTCCTAATTTGTCTACTACTAATCCTGGGAATAAACCTACTACTAAGCTGATTACAAGGAATAATACTAAAACTGCCATTGTAACTTTTGGTATTTTAGATTTTGATACTTTTAATTCAGCTGGTTTAGGTCTTAAGAATACCATGTATGTGATTTTTAAGAATGCTAAGAATGTTACAATACTTAAAATAATCATGATTATTGCAAGTTCTGGGATTCCTTGTGCCATTGCTGCTTGACAAAGCATGTATTTACTTTGGAATACGCTGAATGGAGGAATTCCTGCCATGATAAATCCTGCAAGCACTGTTAATAATGCTGCTGCTGGCATATCTTCAATTAATCCACCAAGATTGCTGATTTTGCTTGTTTTGGTTTTGTATAATACAAGTCCAAATGCTGCAAATAACATTGATGTTACTACTAATTCGTTTGTTGCTTGGAATAATCCTGCGGTCATACTGTAAGCTGTACCGAGTCCGATACCTACTCCAATGTAACCTAATTCACCAACAGCTAAGTATGCAATAACACGTTTGAAATCATCTTGTGTCATAGCCATACAAATACCTAAGATCATTGCAATAACTGATACTGCAAGAATAGCCATTTTCATTGTTGGTAAGTATCCAAATATTCTCATAATTACAAGACCAATTGATATACATCCAATTACAGAGAATGCTTGTAATACCATTGATCCACTTGATAAACCTTTACTGTAAATTTCTGATTTAATTGCGTTAAATGGAGGTAATCCTGTTGCATATAACCATCCATAGAATAACATACCAGCTGCGAATAATAATACAGGGTTTGTTGGGTTAACTGCACCTGAGTGTATCATTGTTACAATATCTGTTATGTTTACGTTACCAGTTAATCCGAGTATAAGTGCGATACCTAAAAGCATGAAGGATCCACCTACTTCTCCGAGTAACATGTATTTTAAACCAGTTTCATAATTTCCTTTTACTCTTGATACAAGTATTAAACCTACTTGTACAAGTGCTGCGATTTCGAAGAATACGTATAAGTTGAATATATCATCTGTTAAGATGAATGCCATTAATGCTGCTGTGAGCATGAATAGTAAGTATAAGTATACTCCTGATGTTTTTCTTGTTTCTGCGATTGATACAACTACTGCACACATAGCTACAATTCCGAGTATGAAAAGTACTACTTGTTGTCCAGGACCAAATATGTATGTAATTGCTGGGTGGAAAATTTGTAATACTGAACCAGAAATTATGCTACTTGCTGCTGCAGGTAGTGTTATGTTTGATAATAATAGTGGTAGGTGTCCACCGAAGTAGTGGTATCCGTATGTTGCCACTAAAGGTACTAAAGCAAGACAAATTGCTCCAATGTATGCTATAAGTTTACTTGATTTTTGACTTCCATGTATTAAGTTTACAAGGATTGCACAAATGATTGGTATAATAACGAGTAGTGGTATAAATATAGTTCCATCCATTATAAACTACCCCCGTTTATTGTAATAGTATTAATCATTCTTTATCCTCTCCTAGTTTTTTATCATTTAAAAGAGCGGATGCATCGAGTGTTCCATGTCTTTTGTATAATACTATTGTAAGAGCTAACATTACAGCTAGTGTACTTGCTCCAATTACGATACTTGTAAGTACAAGTGCAAATGGTAGTGGGTATGCTGCATTTCCGAGGAAATTGTCAACTGTCATATTCTGTAAGAATATGTAACTAATTCCGTTAGCTTTGTAACCTAATGAAACTAATAATAGGTTTACTCCATCACCAATAAATGCTGCTCCAATAATTTTTTTAAGAACATTATCTAAGTAAACTAAAGCTACTGTACCAATAATCATTAAAAGAGCACCGGTAATTAAAGCTCCTAGTTGTATTGAACTAAATGCCATTATAATTCACCTTCCTCTTTTGATACAGGTTCTTCTCTTGTTTTTAATACTGCAATAGCTACTAATGTAGGTACAATTGCTGCTCCAACTACTGCTTGAGTTAAAGCTACATCTGCTGCAAGTAATACTTGGAAGATTGCTGCTACTGCGAATCCGCTTACACTGGTTAATACTGCCATTCTAAGTGGGTCTTTTTGCATTAAACAAACAATAGCACCTAAAATTGTGATTATGTATAAAATCCAAGGAATTGCTCCTTGTATCATTAAATTTAAATCTGCCATTTTATTGCTCCCCCTGTTCTCCACGGAAGTGTCCTTTTGCTATTGCATGTGTTGCAAATGGAGCTAATATAAAGTATACAATACCTAAAGCTGCTTGTCCGATAAGCACTAAGATAAGTACGCTTAATACATCTAATATACCGAGTATTTCTAATCTTGCAAATACTGTGTATTTTAAATCATCATCAGTTTCTACTAATAATCCTTTTGCTGCGATTAATGCGATTATTCCGCAGATAATAAGGATAATACCAACGATAACTCCTATAGGATCACCCATTACTAAACTAAAATCAGCTGCCATTATAAATCCCCTCCAGCAAGTGCGTAGGCTGCAGCGATTGTTCCAACAGGACTTAATATTATTATTGCGAATGCTATGTCTTTACAGAATGCTATACCTGTTACACTTGTTACAAGTGTTAAAAATACTGCAAGTGAAATTGTAAATCCTGCTACACCAGCGAGTGCTGATCCACCAGTTTTTCTTGCTGCAATTTTGATACTAGCAATCATGTAAATTACTAGACATACCATTAGGAACAATTCAGATAGTGTTAAAAAATCCATCTCATCACCCTAAGTTTATTCTAACATTTTTTTTATATATGGCTCAAGAGGTATGATGTCCTCAGTTGCACGTGGTGTAATAGCTGATACTGTTAATACACCTTCTTCTTGATCCATGTCTACTGTAATAGTACCAGGTGTTAATGTGATAGTATTACATAAGATTGCTAAGGATACTGGTCTTTTAAGATCAGGTTTAATCTTAACAACTACAGGATCAACATCTCCCTTGAGACTGCAAGCAGCTGTGTCAATTACTGCTTTTATTATTTCGACTACTAATACTATGAAAAATTGTATTCCATAGATTATTCTAGTTAAAAACATAAATTAAACTCCGTTTTTATTATAAAATTTAAATCAATTAGCTATAAAAACTCCATACTTAAAAAAAGAAAATATCCAAATTAAGTATATAGTATATATTTATTTATAAAAAACACCATATTTAATTGTTATGAATTATATTAAAAAGATTAACTATTGTTAATTTTATTATATTATACTAAATACGCCCATTTGGAAAAAGGCAAATGCTAGCCACACTAAAATTAAAATAGAAGCCATACTTTTATGGAAAACAGTATTAGAAAATGGTTTAAAGATTGCAAGACCCATTTTGGTATTTAAGTCAAGAACAAGATGACTTAAAGAACCAACAAACATCATAGCAAACACCATATACCAGTTAATAACAGTGAAATCCATAGGGAAAATGACTAAATATGCAGCAAGTGCAAGTAAATACAATCTGAAATAACGTCTATTAATAGTGAAATATCCAATTGCTCCAAGAATAATGAAAATAAAAACATTACCTGAGAATTCAACATTAAAATCAATACACATACGAAGAACAGTTGGAAGAAAACCCATAATAAACAATGTAAAAAGCAATGATATTATGAAAATACCAACAAAAGTATGTGTAAAGCCCCTATGTTTTGAGATATAGAAAATCAAGGCAAGCATCACAATAATCAAACAAGATATAGTATTACCCTCATATAAAAAAAGAAGAACTGAAAGTAAAATACCAACAATAAACATCAAATAAATCTTATTTTTACGACTACTATGATCTAAATCAGGAATAGATGCACCAATTAATGCAAAAAATAAGTAAAAAACTGCAAGTGAAATAGGCTGCATTTTAAAAACAAAAGGCAATCCAAAAACAATACCAGCAATTGCATGAGGTTTAAATGAAGACATCCTAAAATTCACATCCCAAAAAAATATATTTTAATTAATATATTATATGTAGCTACCTTACATATTTACTTAAAGATAAATTAAAAATTATTTAAATTACAACTATCTATATCAAAAATTTTAAAAGAAAATAAAAAGATATATAATTATAATATAAAACTTATATTTTTTTAAATAACATTAATCACAATATTATTCTTAAAATACTAATCAAAAATTTTTCAATTAAAAACTAAGAATATATTATGTAAAAAAAATTATTAAGGAGAAAAAATAACATGGAAAAAGTTGTATTAGCATTTAGTGGTGGACTCGATACATCAGTATGTGTAAAACTATTAGAAGAAAAATATGATATGGAAGTTATAACTGCATGTGTAGATGTAGGACAACCAGAAGATGAAATTAAAAGACCTGCAGAAGCAGCAGATAAAATTGGATCATCAAAACACTTCACAATCGATGCAAAAGATGAATTTGCAAAAGAATATGCATTCAGATGCATAAAAACAAACTCATTATATGAAGGATATCCATTAAGTACAGCATATGCAAGACCATTAATTGCAAAAAAAATTGTAGAAATTGCAGAACAAGAAGGAGCAACAACAATTGCACATGGATGTACAGGAAAAGGAAACGACCAATTCAGATTTGAAGCAACAATCAGATCAGAATCAGATCTTAAAATAGTAGCACCAGTAAGAGACTACAACTTAACAAGAACAGAAGAACAAGAATATGCAAAAGAACATGGAATACCACTTCCATCAGAAAAAATCTACAGTATTGATGAAAACATCTGGGGAAGATCAATAGAAGGAGGACTTCTTGAAGATCCTGCAACAGCAGCACCAGAAGACATCTATGCATGGACAAAATCAACACTTGATGCACCAGATGAACCAACAATTGTAAAAATTGAATTCATAAATGGTGAACCTGTAGCAATCAATGATGAAGAACTTGAACCTGTAGCATTAATTAGAAAAGCAAATGAAATAGCAGGAGAAAATGGTATTGGTAGAATAGACATGATCGAAGATCGTATAATTGGTCTTAAATCAAGAGAAAACTACGAAACACCAGGTGCAATACTTCTCATAACAGCACACTCAGCTCTTGAAAAACTAATATTCAGTAGAGAAGAACTTAAATTTGCAGAAAGTCTTTCACAAAAATATGCAGAACTTGTATATGATGGACACTGGAACGAACCATTAAGAGAAGACCTTGATGTAGTAAACGACCACATGCAAAGAAGAGTAACAGGTACCGTAGAAGTAAGATTACACAAAGGATCAATGAAAGTAATCACAAAACAATCACCATTTGCACTATACAACCAAGAAAATGTATCATTTGATGATAAAGGTATAGATCAAAGAGAAATGATTGGTATGGTAAAATACCACGACCTTCAAGGTGCAGAATACTCAAAAGTAAATAAACAATAAGTTTATTTCAATCCCTTAACCACCTTTTTTTTTAGAAATAGAACTAATTTTTCAAAATAATAATAATAATTTTTTTTAATCTACTGATTTTATAAAAAATAAGAAATTTTACTGTTTTAATAAATTTAATTTAAAAAAAAAATAATAAAAGTTAGGGAGGTTAAAAATTTAGAGTTAAATACTTTTCATATCCTATTGTATGAAGTTATTTTCTCTTAATTGTTGTGTGAAACTTACTGTAGGTTCTTTAGGTTCTGCAGGTTCTTCATCTTTTTGACATTCTTCTTTTGCAGGTTCTTCAGCAGGTTTTATTTCACAATCATCTGCTTTGTCACATACATCACAGTTTTCTGCTTCTTGACAATCTTCTACTTTTGCATCGTTAATTTCTTCTATTTTTTCAAGACATTCACCAGCAGCTTGTGCTATAGGATCAATTACCTGAGATACAGGTGGTGCATATGAAAATTCCATTGATACAACTTCACTACATTTAAGTTTTTGTGAAATAATAGCTGTCATTGTATCTACTCTTTCTGCTACTGCTTCTTGTCCAAACATTTGACATCCAATGATTGTACCATCAAGTTTTGCAATTAATTTAAGGTATAATGGTTTGCTTCCAGGATAGTATCTTGCTTTTGATAATGATTCAATGTTACTTACTACAACATCAATATCCATGTTTTCTGCTTCTTGTTGTGTAATTCCTACAGCTCCCATTTCCATTCTACCAATTTGTGATACTGTTGAGTTAAGAACTGGTTTGAATTCTATGTCGTGACCTGTAAGGTGTTTTGCAAGTATAATTCCCTGTCTTACAGCTGTTGTACCAAGTGGTGATGGTGTTTTTTCACCTGTAATTGCACTTACAACTTCAACACAGTCTCCTGCTGCATAAACATCTTTAACTGATGTTTCCATATGTTCATCTACTTCTATTGCAAATCTACCAAGTTTACATCCGATACTTTCTGCAAGTTTTGTTTCTGCTCTTACTCCAGTTGAAAGTATTACCATATCTGCTGGTCTTTGTTGTCCATCAATTGTTACAGATTCAACTTTTTCATCACCATTAATTGATTCTACAGCTGAAGATGTTAGTATTGTAACATTTTTTTCTTCAAGATGTTCTTGGAATTTATCAGACATTTCTTTATCAAATGATCTTGGGAATAATTGTGGCATCATTTCAGCAATTGTTACTTTAATACCTTTATTTGCAAGTTCTGATCCAAGTTCAAGACCTATTGCTCCTCCACCAACAAGTGTAACGTTTTCTACATCCTGTGAATATTTAAGTATTTCTTCACCATCTTCAACAGTTCTTACTTTAAATACTCCTTCAAGATCTTTACCAGGAATAGGTGGCATTAATGGTGTTCCACCTGTTGCTATTATAAGTTTGTCATATTTAACTTTTTCATCTACTGTAGCATTTTTGGATTTATATGTTACTTCTTTGATGTCTTTGTCAATTTCAGTTACTTCAGTTTCTGTAATAACTCTTATGTTTTTCTGCATATATTCTCCAGGTTTATGCATAATTATGTCATCAAAGCTGTCGATATGTCCCCCAATTACGTATGGAATTGCACATGGGGAATATGCTACATTTTTCTGTGTTGTGAACACTATAATTTGAGATTCTTCATCATATTTTCTAATATTAGATGCTGCTGTTAATCCGGAAGCTCCTGCTCCGATAATTACTATATTCAATCATGTCACCTTTATACAAATTTCAGTATAATATTTATATATGATTTTTTTATATTTTATATTTTAGCTTTTTTTTGAAAATATTTTAATAAAACTATAAATATTATTCGAGAAGTCCTCTTAGTGTTTGTGCAAATTCAGATTCTACTATATTTTCACATCCAAGAGTTTTAGAATGTGCATCAAGCTCTGTAATTACATAGTCATATCCCATATCATTTAATGGTTTTACAAGACGTGGACCATCTGTTACTGCAATTGTTGTGCCTGGAATTTTATTTACATCCACTGCATGAGGAACACCAAGTATAACTGTTATATCAGAGTCAAGATCTGCTAGAATTTCTTCTGCATTTGTACCTGTTATTGGGTATTCATCAAGACCACCTGTAATGTAATTTATAGGTTTTGATACATTATCATTTACAACCTTTGCATGGTTACGGATGTAGTCAAGTCCAATTTCTTCATCTGTATTTGCAATATATACTGGTGCTTTAAGATCATAGTCTTGCCATGGTATTGTCATAATATCTGCAAATAGGTAGCTTGTCTCTTTTTTAGCATTAAGTACAATTGATACTTTTTTATCTTGTTTTATTGCATCAAGTATTATATTTGCAACTTTTACTTTGTTATCTCCATAGTTAGGCTTGATGTATTCACCTTTTGCCATTCCACGTGTTTTTTCAAGTTCTGTTGCCTTTTGAAGCATGAGTGTTTGTCTTTCAACTTCCTCAATTGGTATTATTCCTGCTTCATTTGCAGCTTTTAGTGTTGCAATTGCACCTGATGTATTGTCACCTTCACTAAATCCTGCATGTGTTTCTACAATTATAATATCACAGTCAACTCCTGCTTGTTGTACAGATTGTTTCATGTTTTCTCCAATAATCATACTTACACATGTTCCAACAATACCTATCTTTTCAGGCTTAAATGTATCATATACTTCATGGATTGTATCAACTAGTTTATCACTAGCACCAAAGATATAATCATTTTCATTCATTGCTGTTGTAATTACACGTATTTTTTCATCTTCAAGTAGTCTTCCTGTTCTAAAACAACACCCAGCAGGTCCATGCATAATAATTACATCTACTTGAAGATCACGTAGTGTATATAATGCTGCAGCTATTGGGCTTGGTCTTGGATGCATCATAACATTTCACCTTTTTTTAGTCTGTATTGTCCTACACTGGAGTAGTATTTATCCTTGAATTTTTCACCATCAAGTATTGGAAGTGCTGAAATTATCACCTTATCAATACGATCTGCATCAATATTTCTGAATGATTCATCATCTGTCATTATAATGATACAATCTGCCTCATATGCTTCATCAATTGATATTTTCTTAGCTCCATGATTTTCAATAATATCTTCATCTACTTTATCATCACATACCCATACTTCTACATCTCGACTTACAAAATCATCAATAAGTGTTAATGATACATTATCATCTTCTGATATTAGGGTATCATCTGATGTAATACCAAGTATTGCAACGGTTGTCTCAAACATTGCAAGGTGAAGCTTTAAATATAGTTCTTTTTCTGCTCTATATGCAATATGATATGCTACATAGTTGTTAATGTCACGTGTTGTTTGTGATAATTGTGCAGTTTCACCATATTCATCTGCAAGATTAATAATTTCTTTTGAATCACGAACTATATCATGATTTGCAATTGGCTGTGGATTAAGAAGATGTACATCATTATCCATATTTGCATACTTTATAGCTTCAATTAAGTCAATTGTTATGGCTTCAGATAGTATTGCTGTTTGATTTGCAAATGCAACCATAACATCCTTATATGCACTTTGAAGGAGAGGTACACATTCTGCTGTCTGAATATTATTTGTAGTTTCGATATTTTCTGCCATATCACAGTAGAGATCTTTAACTTTTTCAAGTGATGTTTCATTTGTAGCAGAAATTAAGCATGTATCATCATTTACCATTACAGTATATGTAAGATTAATATCTTCAATAAGTCCTAGATCATCAAGAACTTTTGACATCTTATGTACACTTCGTGGTGGAAGCTGTGTGTCAAATACTACAATTTTATCATCAAGTACAAACTGAGATAACTTACGGCAAACTTCTTCAATTGGTGTGATGTCATATCTTCCATTTATGATACAGTTTAATGTAAGTATAATAACATCACAGCCACCTATAATGTCAAAATCACTAGTTTTAGTGATTGTTGTATTAAATTCATCTTTTTCATCATATACTACTACATCATCTGCATTTAACTGTTCATACTTTGAAAGATCAGTTTTGACATCTGGATAAATTACAATTTTCATAAATAAAAACCACCCAGTATTTTTTAATATTTTTTCTTAGTTTATTTATTTGAAATTATACTAATAATATCTGATTGTTCAAGTTCATGTTCACTTGAAATTCTCATATTACGTCTTGCATCAATTGCATGTGTGAAACCTTCACCAATATCTGTGTGGATACAGTATGCAAGATCTCTAGGATTTGATCCTTTAGGTATTAAAAGTGCATCAGGTAAGATATTACCTTTCTGGTCAGAGTATTTATGTTCATCTTCAACAGGATATACAACAATTTGATTTAAAACATCATATACTGCTGTGTTAATAACGTTTTGAACTCCTGTAGATCCATATTTTTTAAGAACATTTACATCAATATAGTCAAGTGCTGCTTTTTGTTTTTCTGATAATTTAGAATCATCAATAACATCAAAATGATCATCACCAGATTTATAGCTTATAAGACCTGCTTTTGCGGCATTAATAAGTGCAAGTTCAGATTCAGCACTTGTTGGTATAACTTCATAGTGTTCTTTAAGTCTTGCAATGTTTTCTTCAGCCTGTGGTGTGTCAATTTTATTTGCAACAATAATGATAGGTTTTGCATATTCAAGAAGTTTAGATAAGAATTTTAAAATATCCTCTTTTTCCCATTTATCATAGTTATCATCCATGATACGTTCAGCTTCAAGTACATCATCAAGAAATACACCAGCACCACTAAGTTGATCTGCTATAACTTTTGCAAAGTTAAGATGTTCTGACATTACTTTTCTTATAAGTCTTGACCAATTTCTTTCAAGAATAGAATAAAGCCACATTGTAACTTCATCTCTTAGGAAGTTAACATCATCTAGTGGATCATGACTTCCAGGATCACATGGATTTCCTTCCTCATCTGTTGATCCTGATGCATCAATAATATGAATTAATGCTCTTGCCTGACTTAAATCATCAAGGAACTGGTTACCAAGACCTTTACCTTCATGAGCTCCAGGTACAAGACCTGCAACATCTATTAATTCAACTGGTATATATCGTGTTGAATCTTCACATTTTCCTGTTCTTGGATTACATGTAACATCAAGTTCTCCACATGGACACTGTGCTGTTACATATGCTATTGCTGCATTTGCATCGATTGTTGTAAATGGATAATTTGCTACTTCAGCCTCAGATAGTGTTGCTGAATTAAAAAATGATGATTTTCCTACGTTTGGTTTTCCTGTTACTGCAATTTGTAACATATTAAAAAATTCCTCCTATATATGTAATCTAATTTCTAATTTAAAATGAATAATAAAAATAATTCCTTACTAAAATAGTATTTAATTAATATATTATATTATCTATTTTCTATCTTAAAGAAGTTATTATTAAAAAATAGTGGCAGTATTATAAAAAAAGATAAATTGGGTGGTTAAATTAAATTTAATATTTCTAAATTACTACAATACACATGTATCCAAATTCCATATTTCTAGCTTCACCAAGTGTAACTTGAACAATTTGTTCATCAGGATAGCTTAGTTTTTCACATATTGTAATTGGATGTTCAGGATTATATCCATGATCAATAAGATACTCTGCAAGTTCACTTATGTGTCTATTTGGTAGTAAGATATTGTTTTTTCCTTCTTCAAGTTTATCAAGAAGATCTTCTGTTGGAGCTTTTCCACCATGAATTGTTATAAGATTTGCATCATCCCATGGAATTTGAAGTTTTGCTGATGCAAGCTGGATTGAACTAATACCAGGTGTAACTTCAAGTTTTGTTTTTGGTGAAATTTTCTGCATTGTCTTAAGCATACCAGAAAATCCAGGATCTCCAGTTGATAAAATTGTTACTTTAAGACCTTCATCAAGGAATGAAACAGCTTTTTTAATAGTTTTTGGAATATCTCTAGGTTCAAGAACTACCATTTCTGCATCAAGATAATCAAATAGTTCAAGTGATCTTTTACTTCCAACTATAACATCAGATTTTTCAATAATTTCCAAACCTGCAACTGTTAAATATTCTTTTGCACCAGGTCCAATACCTACAATATTCATTTTATTTGTCATTTTAATAGTTCCTTAAAATTGTTTTATTATATATTGTTATATTCCTATGTTTTTAAATATAAATTTATATGATAAAAAAAACTAAAAAAAGATAGAAAAGAAATGGATTTTATGGTTTTGTTATTTTATCTTTAGCATCTTTGAGTGTGGTTTTTGACTTATTTTTAATATTTTCAACTTCTTCACTACTATAAGCTTCAACTGCTTTTTGTAGCATCTTTTTGTAGAATTTAACAATATATCCAACACATGCTGCACTAACTACTGTTCCTATTCCTATTGCATTAATACATCCAAGCTGAATATATGATATTATAGCTGCTAAAATTACACATATAACATCAAAGACTACTTTTATTTCACCAAATCCTTTCTCTAGTTTTTGACTAACAACTATGAGAATTCCATCATCAGGTAGAAGTAAGGTTTTTGCTTTTACTTCAAATACAATTCCTAGTGCCATTATAAAACATGATGCTATGCATAATATCCATTTATCAAGTTGTGTTGTTGGAATTATATTTTCAGTTAACTTCATTGTGAAATTTGTAAAATATCCAAAAACAAATGAAAGTATGACTTGGAAGTATTGAATTTTCTTAAATTCAGATTTTGCTATGAGAACTTCACATATGACAAAAAATAAATTAAAAAATATGAGAATTGTTCCCACATTAAATGGTGTAACTAAAGATAATACATATGCAAATGCACTCATTGGTGATGTTCCCATATTACAACGTATGGAAAGAGCAATAGCAACTGCCATAAGAAGCAGTCCAATATTAAGAAAGAGTATCTTTTTAATTTTTACTTTTAAGTTTAAATCTTCACTGGTTTGTTTTATGAATTCTCTTTTGAGAAATTCTTCCACCATTTTAAAGTATTTAGATTTATTTTCCATTAATAATCACAAAAAACTATAATTCTATGTTTAATTAATTTGTAAATAATAAAATTAGTAATTAAGTATAATAAAAGTAGTTTATCTTTTAAAAAAATAAAAAATTAGACTTTAGAATAATTAATTCTAAAGCATCTTAAGAATTCCTGGAATTGTTCCATAACCAATAAGTATTATAAGAATTACAATGAAAAATGTTGTAATCATACGCATAATAGTACCAGCTCTCTCCTCAGATAAGTTATATCTTGCAAGAACATTAAGCAGGCTATTAAAACGTCGACTTATCCAACAACGCACAGCCATTGGAAAGATTCTTGTATACTTATTTAGTGTATCATTAAATTCCTTACGTCTTTGAGGTGTAACTCTCATATTGAGAACTTCCTCAAGTATTAATCCACCATCAAGAGGCTTCATTGGAAGTAGGTTAAATGTACCAACAGCAAAGTTAAGAATATAAATTAGTGAAAATATTTCACTAAGTGTTGGAAGTACTGCAGGAATTACCTCACCATATTTAGCTTTTGCTTGTTGTGTAACAATTTCATGTCCTTTTGTTCTTATACCAATATATGCCTTTGATGAATTTGATGGACTCGATGATAATGTAAGATTATATTCGCCCTTATCTGTAACAATATTAATTCTATCACCAATATGAAGACCATTTAAGGCATTCATATACTCTGGTGTTGTAGATGTTGTCTTGTTATTAATAGATTTAATAACCATACCGTCTGCAAGAACACCTTCAGCAGGACTGCCTGATACAACACTTGATATTTCCATACCATCTGTTGTATAGATATGTTCTGATGCTATAAATCCACCAATTCCCATAGAAATGACAAGTGCAATAATACAAAGAATTACATTTGCCATAGGACCTGCAAAAAATACTCGTATCTTTGAGATACTATTTGCCTCAGATAACTGTTTTTCATTAGGTTCAACAAATGCACCAGGAATAATACCAAGAAGTATTAATCCAACAGAGTCAATGTCAATCTTTTCTGCTGCTGCAACAACTCCATGACCACCTTCATGTATAATTAATACAGTGGCAAGAGCAATAAGTCCTGTTGCAAATGGAATATAAATTGGTGAACCTGGAATATCAACACCTGGAAGAATTAATGATACTGTAGGTTGATTAAACATGATCTGAAGTGAATAAATAACACTCCAAACCATTACAACTATCAGTATCACACCAAGTGGCATTAAGAGGTTAAGAAATCTCTTCCAGAAATTAGGTGAAATATTAGCAATTTTATTAATAATATTACGTAGCTTATCTGTTTTAAGCATTATCATAATTCCATCAATATCAATGTATGGCTTGTTTTTCAGTAGTAATGCAACAATCCATACTATAATGAAACCAATCAAATAATAGTATAATACATTCATAAAATTACCTTATATTCATCTAAGTTTATATCATTTGTTTTTCAATTGTTGTTGTGTTTGCTGTTGTAAGTTCATCAACTTTAATGTTGATAAGTTCATCATCACCACAGCTTATGTTAACTGTAGCATCATCTTTAACTTCACCAATAACTGCATATGCAACATCTACATCATCAAGTGCTTTGGTAATTGTATCTTTTGCATCTGCTTTAATTGTTACAATAAATCTGCTTACAGATTCTGAGTAAAGTTTTGCAATATCTGACATTTCACCTTCAATAGGCATATCTTTAATATCTACATTTACTCCCATGCCTGATTTTATACTCATAAGAGCTAAAGCAACACTAAGTCCACCTTTTGAAAGGTCATGTACTGCTGTTATGTCGTCTGTGTAGTTGTCAATTAATGATTTTACAGCCATTGATACGTTGTAGTTTTCATCAAGTCTGATTTGTGGAGGGTTTCCTGCTACAATATCATGGATTTCACGTGCATATTGTGATCCTTCAAGTTCATCATATGTATTACCAAGGAGTAATACTAGATCTCCATCTTCTTTAAATGGCATTGTTTTAATGTTTGTATTTTCAATAACACCAACTGTACCAACAATAGGTGATGGATTTACTGTAACTCCTTCTGTTTCATTGTAGAAACTTACATTTCCACTGATAAATGGTGTAACAAATTTATTTGCAACATCACTCATACCAGCAATTGATTGTTTAAATTGCCAGAATACTTCAGGTTTTTCAGGGTTACCATAGTTTAGACAGTCAACAAGAGCAATAGGTCTTGCACCCATACTTATAGCATTGTTGATTGATTCAAGTACAGATCCTGCAGCTCCCATGTAAGGATCAAGATATACATGTGTACTGTTACAGTCTGTGTTAATTGTAAATGATGTATCATTATCTACTTTAACAACAGCAGAGTCATCACCAGGTTTTACAACAGTTCTAAGTTGAACTTCATGGTCATACTGGCTGTATACCCATTTTTTACTTGTAAGATTTTCACTTGAAAGTAGTTCAACAAGTGCATCTTTTATGTCATATTCTGGAATTTCTACAGGTGTTTCATCTTTTTGTGGTGCTACTGCTTCACGTTCAATGATAGGTGCATCTGTAAAGAGTACATTTGGTGCATGACAGATTTCTTCATCTCCATCAACAATTACAAATTCACGTTCATCAATAATTGTACCAATAACAGCGCGTGAAAGATCATGTTTTGCACAGATTTCTTCAGCTTTTGCTACATCTTCTTTTGAAATTGCAAATACCATACGTTCTTGTGATTCAGAAAGCATAATTTCATATGCTGTCATGTTTTCTTCACGAAGTGGGATTTTATTAAGGTCAATACGTGAACCATTTCCACCTTTATCTGCCATTTCAGAAAGACAACATGTAAGACCTCCTCCTCCAAGATCTTTTACTCCATGTACATCAATTTCTTCAAGAATTTCATATGTTGCTTCCATTACACGTTTTTTAGTGAAAGGATCTGCAACTTGAACAGC
The DNA here is from genome assembly GCF_022768985.1 of Methanosphaera sp. NCBI lineage: Archaea > Methanobacteriati > Methanobacteriota > Methanobacteria > Methanobacteriales > Methanobacteriaceae > Methanosphaera > Methanosphaera sp. Next base: position 182,613 of record NZ_JALEKL010000004.1, read on the forward strand.
TGGTCTGTCTTCAATTTCAGATTTTGATGTTAATTCTTCTGATGCAAATGTTACACCATGGATACCATCACGTCCTGTTGTTCCTCCCATAAGAAGGTATACATCGCCAACAACAGGTGCTGATCCATATACAATTTCATCTTTTTTTACAAGTCCTGCACAAACTACATTTACAAGTGGATTGTATTGGAAGTTATCATCAAATTCAATTTCTCCACCAACTGTAGGTACACCAATTCTGTTACCATAGTCTGAAATTCCTTTTACTACATAGTCAAATATGTATTTTGATCTTTGATCTGACATATGTCCAAATCTAAGAGCATCAAGAAGTACAACAGGTCTTGCTCCCATACTTATAATATCACGTACAATTCCACCAATACCTGTTCCTGCTCCACCGTATGGTTCTACAGCAGATGGGTGGTTGTGGCTTTCCATTCCAATAGCAAGAGCATATTCATCAGTTAAACTTACAATACCAGCATCATCCCCAGGTCCGAGTATTACATCAGGACCATCTGTTGGGAAGTTTTTTAGTATTGGTCGGCTACTTTTATATGAGCAATGTTCTGAAAACATTACATCCATCATACCTAATTCTAGTTCATTAGGTTCTCGTCCAAGTACTTCTTTTATATATTTTAATTCATCATCAGTTAAAACCATAAACTCATACAACCTTTGTGAAATTTTTTTTTATACTTTAATTATATATTTTTGTGTTTTAATTTACTAGTTTTTTATAATTTTAATACTTATACTAATATTCCAACTTGCTTATTCATCAATTGAAATTTCAAGTGTTTCATCTTCAATTTTCCATTCTTTGGAATATCCTGTGGATGTAACATCTTCAAATATAAGTTTATCTGTACGTACTTCATTTGATATGTATTCTTGGTGTTTTGATACAATATCTTTGAATTCATCACTACATTTAATATGTACTTTAATGTTTGCTTCTACATTAAGATCCATATCTTTACGCATATCTTGGATACGTCTTATAAGTTCACGTGCCATAGCTTCAGCATAGATTTCATCTGTAAGTTCTGTATCTACATATACACTTCCATTTGTAAAGTCACAGCTTACAAGGTTTTCTGGAACATCTTTTTCAAAGAGTATTTCTTCAGCTTCAAGTGTAATATCTTTATCATCAAAGCTTATTGTGTATGTTCCATCAGCTTCAACTGCTGCTTGTATATCTGCTCCATCTACATCATCAGAGTCAAAGTATGCTTTTACACGTCCAAGATCTCCTCTGAGTTTAGGACCAAGTATTGCCATGTTAGGTTTTGCAATAATTATAGCATTTTCAAGTTCTGATTCAATTGTTACTTGTTTTGTGTTTGCTTGTTCTTTAAGTACAGCTTCAAGTGAATTAATTGCATCTGCAACTTTTTCATCTTCTGTTACAACTGTAATGTTTTGTACAGGCCATCTGAGTTTGAATCTTGCAACATCTCTTGCATGTGCACATGCTTCAATTACATCACGTATGTAGTTCATGTTTTCTTCAAGTTCTACATCGATTTCATCTTCATTATATCCCCAGTCAAGCATATGTACACTTTCTGGTGCATCTTCTTCTGTACCAACAACAATGTTTTGATAGATTTCTTCTGTTACATATGGTGCAATTGGTGCAAGTGTTTTTATAAGATCTTTAAGTGTGTAGTATAATGTGTAGTATGCTCCAAGTTTATCAGGATCATCACTTTCTACCCATGTTCTTCCACGTATAAGTCTTACATACCAACGACTTAGATCTTCAAGTACAAATTCTGTAATTTTTTCTGTTGCTCTGTTAAATTCAAGAGCTTCAAAGTCTTCTTCTACAGATTTTGTAAGTGAGTTAATACGTGAACGTATCCATAGATCTTCTTCTCTGAATTTAAGATCTTCTTTGTTATGTTCTGTTGCATTGAAGTTATCAAGGCTCATGTATGTTGTTGAGAAGTAATATACATTCCATAAGATGTTAAAGAGTTTTGCTGAGTTTTGTACTTCATCCCAGTTAAATTTAAGGTCATCCCATGGTTTGTTAGCATCAAGTAGATAGAATCTAAGAATATCTGCACTGTATTTTTCAATTACTTCCTCTGGACTTACAACATTTCCTAGTGATTTACTCATCTTTTTACCTTCAGAGTCAAGTGTAAATCCGTGCATTAATACTTTCTTATATGGTGCTTTTCCAAATGCTGCTACTCCAAGACCAAGTTGTGAATAGAACCATCCTCTTGTCTGGTCATGTCCTTCTGCAATGAAATCATATGGGAACCATTCATCAAAGTTATCTGATGGATCTTGTGGGTAGTGTAGTGCTGCCCATCCTGCAACTCCTGAGTCAATCCATACATCAAGTACATCTTCTACTCTGTGCATTACTCCACCACAATCACAGTCTATTGTAATGTTATCAACGTGTGGTCTGTGTATGAAGTCACCTGTAAGTGTGTCGTCACCTGATAGTTCTTTAAGTTCACTTTTGGATCCTACAACAACTTTTTCTCCACATTTATCACATGTCCAGATAGGAAGTGGTATACCCCAATATCTTTGTCTTGATATTGTCCAATCACGTGCATTTTCAACCCAATTTTTGAATCTGCTTTCTCCAGCCCATCCTGGTACCCATTCTACTTTATCAATTTCTTCAAGCATTTGATCTTTGATTTCAGTAACTTTAAGGAACCATTGTTTTGTTGCAATGTACATGATAGGTGTTTTACATCTCCAACAGTATCCTACTCTGTGGTGAATATCTCCAGATTTAAGTAGTGCTCCTGCATGGAAGAGGTCATGTGTAATTTCATCGTTTGTTTCACGTATAGGTTTTGATTCATATACTCCAGCTTCATCTGTGTATGTTCCATCTTCACCTACAGGACAGAATGGTTCTATGTTGTTTGCCATACCTACTTCATAATCCTCAGGACCATGACCTGGTGCTGTATGTACACAACCTGTACCATCTTCAAGTGTTACGTGATCTCCAAGAATTACTCTGTGTGTAAATTCTGCCTGTTTTGGTACTTTATCAGCAAGAGGATGTGCATATGTTATGCCTTTGAGATCTTCTCCTTTTACTGTTTTTAGGATTTTTGTTTCTTCATCTTCACCAAATACAGAGTCAATAAGTTCTGTTGCCATGATTACAATTTCATCATTTCCAGTTTCTGTATTTGTGTATTGTACATAACTGTAATCAAATGCTCCATTTACACTTACTGCCATGTTTGCTGGTATTGTCCATGGTGTTGTTGTCCAGATAAGAATGTATGTTGGTATGTCATATTCTTGTTCATCAAGTTTAAATTTAACATAAATTGATGGGTCTGTCATTTCACCATATTCAATTTCTGCATTTGCAAGTGCAGTTTGGCAGTGTGGACACCATGTAATTACTCTTTTATCTTGAACAAGTAAGTCTTTTTCATCTGCTTGTTTAAGAGTCCACCAACAGGATTCCATGTATCCATTATCATATGTTACATATGGATCATCCCAGTCCATCCAAACACCCATCTGTTTGAATTGTTCTGTCATATCTTCTTTGTTTTTTACTGCAAATTCTTTACATTGATCAACAAAGGAGTCTATTCCATATTTTTCTTCAATTTCTTGTTTACTTTTAATGTCAAGAATTTCTTCTACTTTATGTTCAATAGGAAGTCCGTGTGTATCCCATCCTGCTTGACGTCTAAGATCATATCCTGACATACTTTTATATCTTAGGAATGAATCTTTGATTGTTTTATTCCATGTAGTTCCTAGATGTATTCTTCCACTACAGTATGGTGGTCCATCAAGAAATGAGTATTTTGGTCTATTTTCTCTTAGTTTTTTGGTTTTTTCAAATATTTCATTTTGATTCCAAAACTCTTGGATTTTCTTTTCTAAATTTTTATCATATCCTTGAGCTACCTCATTTATCGGCATATATTATCTCCTATTATTTTTTTGGGTAGATATTCACTTTTTGAGTTTATGGTTTTATTCATGAATATTCCCTTTTTAATGTTAACATTATCTAATGAAGTTGATCATTTATAAGATAATGTTATAATATTTACTATTTATATAATTACTTAAAATAATAGTTAACTATAATATATTAAAAATAATACTTTTAAAATAATATTAAAATCATAGATTATAAATAGAAAAGATAAGATTTCTTATTTATTTTAACAAATTTTTTGGGGAGTTTACTTTAGTATGAATTATTTAATAATTAATGGAAGTCCAAGACGACAAAATACATGGAAGATAGTTGAAAGAATTAAAGATACATTATCTGATAATGATACTTCTGCAAATTTCTGGGAAGTTGACCTTATGAAAGAAGACATTCCACTATGCATGGGTTGTTTTAGTTGTTTTATGAATGGTGAAGATAGCTGTCCTCATGCTGATAAAGTACAGCCTATTGTTGAGATGATGAAAAAATGTGATGGTCTTATTATTACATCACCTGTATATGCACTTAATGTAACAGCACTTATTAAGAATTTCATTGATCATCTTGCATACTTCTTCCACAGACCATACTTCTTTAATAAAAAGGCAATTGTTGTTACAACAACAGCAGGTGCAGGAGCAAAAGATGCAGGAAAATATCTTGATGAAACACTAAGACATTTTGGATATAATAAACGATACAAGCTTTGTTTTGTAAATAGTTATGATGCTCGTGGAAAACTTCCATTTAAGGTACGTGAAGAGATTGATAAACAAACACTAAAATTCTATGATGATATAAAAGAAGACAGGCTTTATTCTCCATCATTTAAGGCTTTGTTCTACTATAATATGTGGCGTTCAATGGCATATAATGGACATGTTAAAGCTGATCAAAATTACTGGGTTGAAAATAATATGATGGATAGTGAATTTCATCCAGACATACCATGTAGTGGACTTAAAAAATTACCATTTAAGATCTTCTATAAGATAATGCTCATGTTTTTAAGTCAAAATAAGGTTGAAGCATCAACATAAAATCCACTTCTTTTCCTATTTTTTTCCTAGTTTTTTTTTAAATTTAATATTTTATCATAAAAAGAAGAGTTGTAGCTATTTTTTCATAAAATTTATTTCAATAAAAAAAGATAAAATGTTGGGGGGGGTTAAAAATTAAAGAATTTATACTTAGAAGGTTCTTAGTTTTCCTTCAAGCATGAAGTCTTTAATATCTGTAATGTTTTCAAGCCATTTGTCGATGATTCTTGTTACATCATCTTCTACTTCATCGATTGTGTATCCATCTTTTGTCTGGATGTGTGCTGTTGCTGTTCTTGGTTGGTCGATAGGTTTTCCTATTTGGCTTAAAATTACCATATCAATGTTTTGTACACCTTCAACATCTTGGTATACTTCTTTTGTTATTTCATTTGATAAGAGGTTGTATATTTTACCTACGTGGTTAATTGGGTTTTTACCTGATGTTGCTTCCATTGACATTGGTCTGTTAGGTGTGATAAGTCCGTTTGATCTGTTTCCACGTCCTACTGATCCGTCGTCTCCCATTTCTGCACTTGTACCTGTTACTGTTAGGTAGTAACCTGATTCGTCTTTTTTAGTTTCATCGTCTGCTGTGTTGAGGAGTGTTGTAACTTCCATGTCTGTTTCTTTTGCAGCAAGGTCTTTTACAATGTCTTCAAGTTCATGTTTCATGTTAAGGTAGCAGTCTACATCATCTACATATCTTGATACAAATGCTGATGCAATTGTAAGTGTGATTTTATCTTTTTCACGTAATCCCATTACTTTTATGTCTTCTCCAACTTGTGGGTGGGATTTTTTGAAGTCTTTATTGTTGAGTAATTCTTCTGTTTTAAGAACTAAGTTTTCTGTTTCTGTAAATGGGTAGAATCCTACACCGAATGATGTATCATTTGATGATGGAACATCTTCTGGTCTTTGGAATACATCTCTTAGATCTGCACTTCCTTGTCCAATTTTACATTCTACTACTGTACCATATTCAACATCAAGGTTTAATATGTTTTCTTTAAGGTAGTTTTTAGCAGCTTCAATTGCAAGGTAGTCTACTCCTACTTTTTTGGTTTCACCATTAGGGAGTGTGAATTCATTTGCTGCACGTCCTGTAAGTAAGATTTGTATAGGTTTGATGATTTGTCCGCCACCAAATTTAGGGTCAGATTCACCTGCTGTAATTTGTACTTCATCTGTGTTGTGGTGTAATACACTTCCAGCTTTTTCTTTGTATGCTTGTGATAAGGTTCTACTTACTGCTTCTGCAATACCGTCACTAATACTGTCTGGATGTCCTATACCTTTTCTTTCTACGATTTCTATTTCATCTTGACCTGCAAGTTTTGTTGATGCTTTTTCTATTTTAATATTTCGCATTAGTACACCTCAATTTAGGGTTTTATATAAAATAATAAAAATAATATAATTTTTAATTGGTTTTTTCAAATTCTATTTTTCACAAAATTCATTTTAATCTGAATTTTGTCTAATTTCTATTATAGTTATAATATATATTTCTAACTAATTCATATTTAATATTTTTATAAATAGCTTTTTTTCATTAACTGGATAATAAACTAACTTTTAATTTTTATTTTAATTTTCTAAATTTCAAGTATATATCATAGTTGTAATATAGTATAATAAAATAAGTTATGGCAGAGTTAATAATTGAAAATAATAATCAAAAAATAACTATAAAATTAATGCAGGCAGTCTCATTTTATGAACGTATGTATGGTTTAATGTTTCAAGATGATGTAAAACCACTTCTTTTTATTCAAAAACTTCCCTGGAGATTTTATGGTATTATTCATACATTTTTTATGAATGAAACAATAGACATCATATATATAAGTGAAGATAATAAAATAAATGAAACAATAACACTAAAGCCATACAGGTTTTATGTTCCACGAAGGGGAAATATTAAGTATATCATAGAGTTACCAGAAAATACACTGAAGAGGTATGATATTACACTTAATTCAAAATTAAAAGTAGTGATTTAATTGAATGATGATGAAAAAAATATAGAAGCAATACATGATTATGAGCATGTAATTCAAAACAACAAGGCTATGCGAAGTAAGATTCAGACGTTTATGAATGATACTCGTGATAAATTAAATCAGGGAAAATTTAATCCTAACAATTTTAAGCTTGTAAATTTAACAATTAAAAATAGTAGAATTCCAAGAGAATTTGATAATTATGAAATTATTCATATTACAGATATTCATCTTGGACAGTGGATTAATAAGGAAAAGCTTGATGGTGTTGTAAAAATTATTAACAATCAACAGCCTGATAGTGTTATGATAACTGGTGATTTTTTATCTTATCAAACATCTAATTATCTTCATGAATTATCAGATAGTCTTTCAAATATAAAATCATGTGATGGTACATTTTCTGTTTTAGGAAATCATGATCATTGGACTAATGCTGGTGATGTTAAAAAGGCATTAAAAAAGGCTGGTATAGTTAATCTTGAAAATGATGTTTATGCAATTGAAAAAAATAACCAAAAGCTTCAAATTGCAGGAGTAGATAGTATTACAGTTGACATGGATGATATAGGAAAGGTTCAAAGAAAGCTTGACTATAACTATCCTGCTATTATGCTTGCACATGAACCTGACTTTGCTGATACTACAGCTAAGTATGATCCTTTTATTTTACAACTTTCAGGACATAGTCATGGTGGTCAGATTGAAATTCCAAAAATTGGTACACCTGTACGTGGTAAGAATTTCATGAAATATCCACTTGGAGAGTATAAGGTTGGTAATATGATACAGTATACTAATCGTGGTATTGGTACTAATGCTTTCTGGTTTAAGATAAATTCATTTAATGAAATTACAAAGATAAAACTTAAATGTACATAGAAAAATAATTAATTGGGGATTTTTATAGTTATGAATATATTATGGGCAATAACAGGTGCAGGACATCTTCTTGATGAATCAATAGGTGTTCTTGAAAAACTAGCAGAGAACAATACACTTACAATTGCAACATCAAATGCTGCATGTGAAGTATTAAAACTCTATGGATATGATAAAAATATAAGACAACTAGTAGATAAAAACAGTGCAAATATGCTAGTTTTAGATAGTGATGAGAAATACTCATTTCCATTTTCAGGAAAATTAACACATCATAAGTATGATGTTATAATTATAGCACCATTAACTGCAAATACAACAGCAAAGATTGTATATGGAATAGCAGATACTTTGATAACAAACATAGCAGCACAGTCAGGAAAAGGACAAATACCATTAATAGTACTGCCTGTTGACCAAAAACAAGGACTTATAAAGACAATAATACCACCATATATTGATAAGAAAAGATGTATAAATTGTAAAAATTGCATACCAAAAGATGAATGTCCACAAAATGCAATAAATCCACCAAAAATAGATACAACCAAATGTATAAGTTGCTTTATGTGTGAGGATAAATGTAAATATGATGCAATAAAACTTAATGAAGAAATAGAACTCTACATACGAAAAATAGATGCAGAAAATACAAAAAAACTAGAAACAATTGAAAATATAAAAGTAGTACTAAAACCTAGTGAAATACTCAAAGAAATAGAAAAAATAGAAAAAAAGATAGAATTAAAAAATTAAATTCTATTTACTCATTACCTTCCTTTTCATTCCAACTTTTTTTAATTTCACGCTTAAAGAACTTGTGAACAGATTCTGATCCAACAATATCCTCATCTAAATCCCAGTATGATGGATATAATATGAAAGGTTCTTGTTGTGTACCACCAGCACCACCATGACTTCCAATAAGTTCTTCAAATGCATAAACATATCCAGTTTCAGGATCATATGCACTGTTAACTAAGATGTCAGGTACATGATCAAAGCTATCTGTACGTTTAAGATGATCAACTATGTTTTCACCAAATACATCAAGGAAAGCTTCACCATCATAGCGATCCTCATCCATGTAGTAGACATTATTATTAGATAATACTATGGTTCCATAGATAGAACTTTTAACCATTAAAAATCCAATACCAGGATGTGATGCAATACCACTAATTAAGCCAGGAAATGCATCTTCAATCTGTTCATATGTAAGTCTTTGAGTCCAATTTGTAAAGTAGATGAGACCAAGATTACCTGATGCAAGAACAATAGTTTCACCACTATCAACATCTACAACTTCATCATCAGATAGGTTAATATCAATACCAATACTTTCAGCTAATTTTTCAATACGACTTGTTATAGGTTCAGATCCTGTTATGAAATTGTTTTTCATAAATTCATCTTTACGATCTGATAATTTCTCTTTATGATCTGAAAATTTATCTTTTTGTTCATTAATTTTATCTGAAATATTACGGATGTTTTCATGCTCATCTTTAAATTTTCTATGACTAAGCTTTGCTGTTTCTTTTGCTCTTTCAAATGAAATATCAGCCATTATATGGTCATTGTTTGAGTAAAGCATACTGTGAATTGTTACATGATCGGGAAGATATGTTTTAACAAGATCTTCAAGTGTAATTTTATATTTCATTCTAAATGTAGGACCTTCTGATTGTCCATGATCTGATAATACTATAAGTTCATAGTCACGTTTTGCATCTTCTTTTGCTTTTTGAATGTTACTAAATTGTTTATCTATCTGACGAAGAGCATAAAATGCATCCTTATCACGAATACCAGAGTGATGTGCAATTTCATCATATCCCATATAGGTTGTATATACAACATCAAGTTTTCCTGTTGTAATATCACCAATTACAGCTGATGTTGAAGCTTCACGCATTAGGATATTTGCACCAGCACGAGCAACAAAATATTTAAGACCACGATAATGAAGTCTTGGTCTGATATTTCTCACTATATGATATATTCTTGATTCAAATTCCATGAGGAAATCCCATAATATTAATGCAACAACCCTTGCCATGAAAAATGGCTCAGCAAATAGGTAGTACCATGACTTATTATTAACACTTCCTTTTTGCCCAATCTTTCCAAGAGTTAGAATATAATCATCAGCATCACCTGTGAAAAGATTTGACCTACTTCCACCATTATGTGCTAGAAGACCATTACCATCAGAGATCATCTCCTCTATAATATGAACATCACTAAATCCATTAGATGAAAGAATTCTATTATTATTTTCCTTTTCAACCCAACGAAAAGCTGGAATATTATCATTATTTCCATGTAAAATACCAGCCTGTGATGAACTTGTCTGACTTGAAAGATCAGTATTCCATGATGTAGTTTTATGACTTCCATCATCAAGCCATGATTTAACAGTTGGCATATCACCACGTTCTATTGCTTCATTTAAAATATCATATGCAAGACCATCAATTTCAAGGAAGATAAATCCCTTCTTATCTGCAGTATCATCAAATTTATTCTCTTCAAGTCTTTTTTTAATAATATTACGATAGTAGGTTTCCTCATCATCAAAATTAAACATAATTGTAAGTGCAGAATTTATAATTCCAACAATAAATGGAAAAGTAAAAAGTGATGCAGGATCCATAGATACTCCAGAAAAGAAGTATGCAAAACATGAAAGAATTATACCATCAATAAAAAATGTTCCAAGTCCAATTGTTGCAACAAATAGTCTCAATGAAAAGTATGATACAACAGGCCATATAAGAACATTAATAATTGATAATGTAACAATCATTAAAAATGCTGTCATAAAATCTGGAATTATTATAATATGAAGTATTTTATTTAATTCAAAAAATATAACAACCTCTAAAACTAGGAATATGAAAAGTTTTATTAATCTTATAACTTTATTGCTGAAATTATGTATCATACATCTACACCAACCCTTTTATTAAATTAGTTTTAAATCTACCTATATAATTATTGTATAATTATATTTTTTATAATTTAAATAAAGATAATATAAATTTCAAAAAATAGCCATATAAAAAAAATAAAATGTATGGGGGGTTAAGAGTAACTTAAAGACACTTAGAAGTTAATGTAATCGTATCCTTCTGCACCTTCATCAAATGAGTAATGTACTGTTGTGTAATCTTGCATGTATGCTGTTACATCTTCTGTTACATCTTTTCCATCCATTACTACAGCTTTTATGAATTGTGCAACATCTTGCATGTTATCTTCTTTAAGTCCACGGTGTGTTAATTCTTGTGTTCCCATTCTTATACCTGATGGGTTTGCACTGTCATTTACATCGTCCCATGGGAGAAGGTTTTTGTTTAATATGATGTTGTTTGCTTCTAATGTTTTTGCCATTTTAGCAACATCTCCAAGTTCTTTTACATCCATTACAACTTGGTGTGATTTTGTAAATCCTTGATCTTCACATAAAACATTGAATCCTAATTCATATAATGCTTGAGCTAAAGCTTGTGCATTTTTAACTGTTTGTGCTGCGTAATCTTCACCAAATTCAAGCATTTCTGCTGTTGCAATACCTAATCCTGCCATGTGGTGTAAGTGATGGTTACTTACAAGTCCTGGGAATACACAGTTATCGATTTTTTTACCTAATTCTTCTTTACAAAGAATAATTCCACCTTGTGGTCCTGGGAAGGTTTTGTGTGTACTTCCTGTTACAACATCTGCACCTTCAGCTATTGGGTCTTGGAATTGTTTTCCAGCGTTAAGTCCTAATACGTGAGCACCATCATACATTACACGTGCTCCTACTTCTTTTGCTGCATCTGCTACTTCTTTAACAGGGTGTGGGAATAAGAATAAACTTCCTCCAAGTACAATTACTTTAGGTTCAAGTCTTCTTATTTTATCTACTGTTTTATCAATGTCTACATTCATCATTTCAGAATCCATAGGTACTGATGAAATTTGAAGACCTCTTACTCCTGCTGCACTTACTCCAGCGTGGCTGATGTGTCCTCCTTCTGGTACGTTAATTGACATTATTCTGTCACCAGGTTTACTTAGAGCAAAGAATGTTGCAAGGTTTGCAATAACTCCTGATGTAGATTGTACATTTGCATGTTCTGCTCCAAATAATTTTTTGGAAAGATCAATTGTTATGTTTTCAATTTCATCGATGTATGTACATCCTTCATATAATCTTTCACCAGGTAATCCTTCAGCATATCTGTGTGATAAGTCTGATGCTACTGCTTCTCTTACAGCTCTACTAGTAATGTTTTCACTAGCAATTAAGTTTAAACTGTTTTTCATCCAGTCGTGATGTTTTTTTGTTATGTTTTTGATTTCTTCTGCTTTATCAAAATTAGACATTAATTATATTCCTCCATTAAAGAATCCATGTTTTTTATTATTATTCTAATATTAAACACTAAAAAAATATTATTGGACTATCTATCCAATTTAAAATATTATTATATATTATATTATATTTTTAATCTTATAATTAGTTTCCTATTAAATAGGTGTGTTTTATTATTTTTTCTAAAATAAGTTATAATTTAATATTTTTATAAAAAAGTAATTTTTAATATTTTGGATGTTTATGTATTATTTTTTAGAGTAAAATAGCTTGGAAGGATTATATCCTTCCACAACTTTTTACCAAACGTCTGAGTACTATTGGTCGTCTACAACTATATAGCTATTAATTTAATAATTATGCTATTTGTCTATAAATCTTCGAAAGCAGCTTCAATTTGTGCTAAAATTTGATCGTTTTTGAAGTGTGCTTGGTCAAGTGCACCAGTTGGACATGCTCCTACACAGGTTCCACATCCTTTACATAATGCTACGTTAACTCCACATTTACCATCATTTTCGTCGATTGATAATGCACCAAATGGACAAAGTTCGATACAAATTTCACATCCACCACAGTTGTCTTTGTCAACTTCTGCGATGATAGGTTCAATTTCTACTTCTCCTTTGATCATTGGAATAGCTGCTCTTGCAGCTGCTCCTGATGCTTGAGCTACTGTATCAGGAATATCTTTAGGACCTTGTGCTACACCAGCAAGGTAAATACCGTCTGTCATTGTGTCAACAGGTCTGAGTTTTGGATGAGCTTCCATGAAGAATCCATCTGCTGATTTGGATAATCCTAATGTTTGTCTGAGTTCATCTTGTCCTTCAGGAGGTACAAGACCTACGGATAATACTACTAAATCGTAAGTAAATGCTGTTGTTTTACCAAGAAGGCTGTCTTCTGCACGTACTGTGATTGTTTTATCTTCGTTTTCAATAAGCTGTGCTGCTTTTCCTCTGATAAATTTGATTCCGTATTTTTCTTGTGATAATCTGTAGAACTCTTCGTAACCTTTACCGAATGCACGGATATCTATGTAGTAGATTGTAACTTCGGTATCTGGTTCGTGGTCAACACATAATTGTGCGTTTTTCATTGCGTACATACAACATACTCTGGAACAGTATGGGTTTCCAACTTTTTCGTCACGTGAACCAACACATTGGATGAAAGCAACTTTTTTAGGTGTTTCACCGGATGATGGTTGGATTACGTGTCCTTGTGTAGGACCAGATGCGTTGATGTATCTTTCAATTTGTAATCCGGTAATTACGTTTTCTGCTTGACCGAAGAGGTATTCTTCTTTTTCTGTTGCATCGAATGGGTCGTAACCTGTAGCTACTACTATTGTACCGATTTCAAGTTCAACATCTGTTGGTTCTTGTTCGTGGTCAATAGCTCCGATTTCACATGCTTTATCACATAAGTGACAGTTAATACAGTAGTTGTCGTCGATTGTTGCAACGAGAGGTACTGCTTGTGGGAATGGGATGTATGCTGCTTTTACCATACCGGTTCCTTCATCGAAGTAGTTTGGTATTTCTATTGGACATACTTCTTGACATACTCCACAACCTGTACATGCTACTTCATCAACAAATCTTGCTTTTTTCTCTACTGTTACTTTGAAGTTACCGATGTATCCGTCTACTTCTTTAACTTCTGAGTATGCTAATAATTCAATGTTAGCGTGTTTACTTGCATCTACCATTTTAGGTGCTAAAATACACATTGAACAGTCGAGTGTAGGGAAGGTTTTATCTAATTGTCCCATTCTTCCACTTAAGGTTGGTTTTCTTTCTACGAGGTAGGTTTTGAATCCCATGTCACCTAAGTCAAGTGCAGTCTGGATACCAGCAATTCCTCCACCAATAACCATAGCGGTTTTGGTTACTCCTACTTTTTCTGGTACTAATGGGTTAAGTAATCTTGCTTTTGCAACTCCCATACGTACTAAATCTTTTGCTTTTTCTGTAGCTCCTACAGGATCGTCTCCGTGTACCCAGGAGTCTTGTTCTCTTAAGTTTACAAACTCAAATAAGAATTCGTTTAATCCTGCTTCTTTTACACATCTTCTGAATGTAGGTTCGTGTAAACGTGGACTACATGCTGCTACTACAACTCTGTTTAAGTTTAATTCTTTAATATCATCTTGAATTAAGTTCTGTCCAGGGTCTGAACACATGTATTTGTATTCTCTTGAAACTACAACATCAGGAAGACCTTCTACATATTTAGCTACTTCTTCACAGTTTACTACTCCACCAACGTTTACTCCACAGTGGCATGTGTAAACTCCAATACGTATTTCTTCGTTTAAATTATCTGCCAAGTTAAATCACCTATTTAATAAGACTATGATGTTTATCACCTTGATTTTTTTTGTATATTGTAAAAAAAATCTATAAAAAAAACTATCTTGTTAACTATTAAAAATTTAACAAATTATATCCTATGTTTTTATGTTTAATGGGATATATTATATATACTTTTATGATGTTCGTATGAAAACAAACTATTTTATTTTCCAAAAAAAATATAGTAGAAAAAAACTACATTAAAATTGAAATCCACATAGTAAGCGTTATAAGACTTAAAACAACGTCTACCAGTATTACTGAACTCATAAGCTTATGGTCAATATTATATGTTATTGCAAGAACTAAAGCAGTCATAGCAGTAGACATACCAGCCTCTAAAACTGCAACATTAAATACCATTCCACTAATACCTAAAGCTGAAAATACAACAAATACAATAGTCGGTGCAAGTAAAAGTCTTATAAATGATATGAATAATGAATCTTTAAGATACTTTTTAACATCTCTAAAGTCAATAGTTAAACCAAGAGATATCATAATAAGTGGTACTGTACCGCCTGCAAGATAGTTAAGTGTTGAATGAAGAACATAACCTTCCTGGAAATGAACAACATTAGCAACTAAACCAATAACCACAGCCCATAATGGTACAAATTCGAGACCTTTTTTAATAACTTTATGCATATCTCCACCAAACTCTTTAACAAGCATCATACCATACATTACAAAAAGAATAGGTGTTACCATATCAAAGAATATTGCATGAAGAAGACCTTCATTACCAAATACATTTAAAGTAATTGGATAACCAATAAATCCAGTATTCATCATTGCAGCTGCAATCATAAGAGTCCAAGATTTAATCTTATCATAGCCTCGAATTTTACAAAATACTCCAACAATAAGCATACATATAATACTAAGTATAAACGATGCAATAGGAAGTATCATCATATCTGGCTGAATTTTCGCTGTAGATATATTAATATATACCATGGCAGGAAGAGTCACATTAAGAACAATTGCAGATAATGTATTGCTGTCTTGTGGTTTTAGCATTCCAATTCTTTTAAGGAAAAATCCTAAAATAATCATTAAAGTTGGAACTAAAATAACTTCAACAGGTGTTGGCATCTGAAATAATCCTCCTATAAAATTTAATCTTAAAAAAAATAATTACTTAAAAATAATTGTTATATAATGTATTTGTAAATTAAATTATAAAAAGGCAACAAAAAAAAAATAAAAAATTAATAAATGTGGGAGGGGAGGTAATAATACTATATCTAGTCAACTAATCCTTCAGTTGTAACTTTAAATACAGCTTCACCTTCAGGTAAGTGAGGACTGTCAACTAAACGTGCAATTCTTTTACCAGATAAACCTTTCTTAAGAAGTACACGATATGTTGATGCGTGACCTAATACGTGTCCACCAACAGCCTTGGTAGGTGTACCAAAGAATGCATCAGGTTTAGACTGTACCTGGTTTGTAATTAAAACAGCAACATTGTATGTATTTGCAATGGTCTGAAGTGTATGTAGGTGTTGGTTAAGTTTCTGCTGACGTGTTGCAAGTGATTCACGACCAACATATTCTGCTCTGAAGTGAGCCATTAATGAATCAACAATAACAAGTTTTACATCTACACCATTTTGAATTAATTCATTAATTTTATCAGCCATTAACATCTGATGACTACTGTTAAATGCACGTGCAACATGAATATTACTTAATGTTTCATTAACATCAAGACCAAATCCTTCAGCAATCTGTGCAATTCTTTCAGGTCTGAATGTGTTTTCTGTATCAATAAATACAACATGACCTTCAAGACCACCCTGTTCTGGTGGAAGCTGTGTAGTTACAGCAAGTTCATGTGAAATCTGACTTTTACCTGATCCAAATTCACCATATACTTCAGTAATTGACTGAGTTTCAACTCCACCACCAATAAGAGCATCAAGACCTTGACTTCCTGTTGTAATACGACCAACATCTTCACGTCTTTGCATTACATCAAATGCAGTTTCAAAGTCAATCTTTTCAGCTTTTCTTGCAGCTTCAATAACTTTTGCAGCAACACCTTCACCAATTTCAACTTTTACACTTAACTCTTTTGCTGTAGCTGTTGCAAGACGCATCATATCTCCAAATCCAGCATCACGGAGTTTTTGAGCAGTTTTTTCACCAACGCTTGGTAAGTCTTCTAATTGCATTTTTTCTTCATTATCATTTTCTGGACTCATGTTTATCAATTCCAAATTTATTATTGTATTATATATTATATACTTAAAATTTTACTTCTATATATTATTACTTAAACTACTACTTCAACATTTTTAGCAGTTAAGTCGATGTCTTCATCATAGTCATTGTATTTTGCATCTGCAATCATTGTAACTTCATGACTTATAAGATCTTCAATTTTATCAGCAAGTGATGATTCATCACCAGTTTTTTCAAATACTTCAATAACTTCCTCTTTAGTCATAGCAATAAGTTCTTCTGCTTCACTTCCAAAGAATGTAGCATTAATTGTACCTGTACCATCTGAAAGTGTAGCTTTTATTATAAGCAGGTAGTCAGGATTCATTATTGCCTCACCACAACGATCACATACATATCCTTCTTCATCCTGTTTTACACCTTTATGGCATGTAGGACACATAGGAGTTAGTATGTTTTCACCATCAATTTCTTCAATTGTAGCTTTAACTTTTATGTGTTTATCATTATCTTCAATATCTTCAATTGCTTTTTCAGGATATATTATATTTTTAAGTTCATGTATTGATGGAATATCTTGTGCTTCATCTTGTGTTGCCTGACGAATTATTGTATTTGCATTTGCTGAAACTTGAATACCATTAAGATCTCTCATTGTAATTCTTGGATTTTCAACAACTATAGCAGCACCTTCTGTAAATGAAATATCTGATGCTTCATTCCATAGTGACATTTGTAGTTGTTCTGTTTTATCTGCAATATATACAGATCTTACTTTACCATCAGATCCATCATCACGTGCAAATAGCCGTACATCATCAATATCCATAACTCTTACTTTAAGTTTAACATCTACATCTCCAGCTTCAAGTTCTTTAAGAGTTTTTGTCTTATATCTTGCATCTTCAAGTTCTTCATATGTTGGAAGAGTACTTATTTCATCATCTGTTGGTGTTGTAATTCTTGATCCTCCACCAACATTTAATTCCATCTGTCTGTCACCAACTTTTGTTCTTGCACTTTCTATTTTTATAGCATCACCAAGTGACTGGTTAATATCAGCAACTTTATCCCATAATGATACACGAATAGATCCTGTTTCATCAGCAATTGTAATATTACGTACTTGTCCTTGAGTTCCATCCATTCTGTCAAATTCATGAATATCTGCTATTGTAAGAATACGTCCTATAACATCAACTTCAAGACCTTCTTCTTTATCAACATCAAGAGCATCAACTATTTTTGTTATTTCATATTTATTTAAAGCTGTAAGTTTAGCTTTAAGATCTTCATCATCAATTTCAGGATTTATTACAATTGAAGCATTCCATCCAGTATTAACTCTTAGTGATGTCATACCATTATATTCATGTTCTTCAATTTTTGCATCTTCAATTTTAATGATATCTCCCTTATTCATTGCAATTTCAGTTTCTTTATTCCATAATGTTACACTTATTGCATCTGTATCATCCATGATTTGAATAGTTCTTACATGTCCTTCATTTCCATCGTTTTTCTGGAATGTAATTGTGTCAAATATACGTGTAATTACTCCAATAACTGTTACATCTTCTTGTGGTTGTGCATCTGCTAGTTTAAGAATTTCTTTTTTATATTCTGGTAGGTCATAGTCACCTTTAATTATACGTCCTTTCCAACTACTTGAAAGACTCATTTTTTCATAACTATATTTTGCTCTTGCTTTTAGAACTTTAATTGTGTCATTTTCTTTTAATTCTAGTGTTTCAACAAGTTGTGTATCTTTATTCCAGAGTGTAAGTTCCATTGTTGCTGTTGCATCCATAATTGTAAGTGTGATAAGGTTAAGTGTTTTATCTGGTTTTTGAATTTCACGAAGTTGTCCTATCTTAATAATACGTCCAATAACATTATATTCCTGACCATCTTCAACATCTGCAAGATTTGTTATTTTTTCTGCTTCATATTCTGGAAGTGTATCATCAACTTCATCAGGTAGTACTTGTATTGATGAGTTACTTCTCATTACAACTTCAAGATCTCCTGAGAAGTTACTTTTTTGCACATCAAGATTGTTTATCTTTACAACATCTCCTTCAGTTATACGTTTCATGTACTTCATACTGTCAGTCCACATTACAACACGTATACGTCCTGTACTGTCTTCTACTGTGAGATTTGCAACTTTTCCATCTTTTCCAGCTTTTGTTTTAAATGTTTTAATGTTTGATATTGCAATAAGTCTTCCCTGAATTACTACGTTTCCATTTCCATCAATAAGGGATGAAATTTTCTGAATTTCTGAATGTATTTGTTGAAGATTTTCAGATTCACTGTATTTATTTACAATTAGATCAATTACCTGATCTTCTGTAAAGTATGGTGAATCATCATATCCTTTTGAAACTTCTCGTATTTCATCATGGAATTGTTTAAATTCAACTTTTTCTTTTACTTCCTGATATCTTTCTTTTATTCTCTCTTCACTAATTTCAACCATGATTTAAAACCTCATTTTTTAGTGTCCTTTTATTTTTTAGAAAATACTATCTAATTTGTGATGGAATTTTTTCATAATTATATTTAGTATATTATTTTAATAGTTTATCTTTTATTTAATTTTAAGTTTAAAATTAAAAATTTCATTTCTAAAAAAAAGGATTTAATTTTAATAATAAGTTTTTTTTGGTTTTTATAAGTTTCATAATTTCATAATTTTAAAGTTAAAAACTGTGTAATAATAATATGTTGTAATAATCTTATTTTTTAGTTTATATTATTATCTTACAATAGTAAACTTATCTAATTATAATATATATTATATATAAAAATTTGTTGTCTTTATTTCTTTTTTTGTTTTTTATAATAAATGATACTTTAGGTAGCAAGTGATAAGTAATATTTTAATTGATTTATCATATATTTCTATAAATTAGTAGTTTAATTTCTATTTTTATAATACTATTTTTAAATAATTTATATAAATTATCTTATTTTATTATATATTTTTTAATATTTATAATTTACACATGGCTTGTTATATATATGTGAATTTTAGTAAAATATTATCCTTCTAAATTATAGTAAAAAAATTAATTTAAATAATAAAACATAATAAAACAAAAAATCAAATATAAATATATTATAAGATTATAATCTAAAACTTTCATTAAAACATGAAAGATGATTATATTACTTTATGGCTTTTACAATTTTTAGAATATAAAAAAAATTTATAAAAAATAAAATTAAAGGATGGTAGATTATAAAATGTCAATGTCAATGTCAGAAAAAATATTAGCAAAAGCTTCAAACCAAGAAAAAACAGAAGCAGGCGAAATAGTAATGGCAGATATAGATACTGCTATGGTACATGATTTAACAGGACCACTAACACTACAAGCACTAGAACAAATTAACACAGATAAAGTATGGGATCCTGAAAAAATAGTAATACCATTTGACCACCAAGTACCAGCTGATACAATAATAGCAGCAGAACATCATAAAATGTTAAGACAGTTCGTAAAAGATCAAAAAATTGAAAACTTCTATGATGTATATGAAGGTGTATGTCATCAAGTATTACCAGAAAAAGGACACGTAATTCCATCAACAGTAGTTGTAGGAAGTGACTCACACACCTGTACACACGGAGCATTAGGAGCATTTTCAACAGGTATAGGATCAACAGATATGGCAATGGTATTTGCAACAGGACAATTATGGTTTAAAGTACCAGAAACAATCCAATTTAATATATCAGGACAATTAAAAGAAAATGTTACAAGTAAAGATGTAATACTTAGTATAATTGGAAGTGTAGGACAAGACGGTGCAAGATACAAAGCAGCTGAATTTACAGGAGAAACCATAACAAACATGGAAGTAGACGATCGTATGGTACTCAGTAACATGGCAATAGAAATGGGAGCAAAAACAGGACTCATAGCACCAGATGCAAAAACAGATGCATACCTCAAAGGAAGAACAACAAAAACCTATGAAAAACTCACAACAGATGCAGATGCACCATCAGTTGAAACAATTGATGTAGATATATCAGATCTTGAAGCACAAGTAGCATGTCCAAACTATGTAGATAATGTAAAACCAGCAAGTGAAGTAGAAGATGTAGAAGTAGATCAAGTATTCATAGGATCATGTACAAATGGACGTATTGATGACTTAAGACAAGCAGCACGTGTACTTAAAGCAAAAGAAATTAAAAAAGGAGTACGTGTACTTGTAATACCAGCATCACGTGAAATCTATGAACAAGCATTATCTGAAGGATTAATAGACATATTTGTAAAAGCAGGAGCATTAGTATGCAACCCATGTTGTGGACCATGTCTTGGAGGACATGTAGGATTAATAGCTGATGGAGAAGTAAGTCTTTCAACATCAAACCGTAACTTTAAAGGAAGACAAGGAAGCCCTGATGCATCAGTATACTTAAGTTCAGCAGTAGTTGCAGCAGAAAGTGCACTAACAGGACACATAACAGCACCAAGAAAAAACTAAAATAAATGAAAGGAGGATTAATATAAATGAAAAAAATTATTGAAGGAAGAGTATTAAAACTAGGCGATGACATAGATACAGACAGTATACTTCCTGGAAGATACTTAACATTATCAGATGCAGATGATCTTGGAAAACACGTAATGGAAGGATATGACTTAAATTACAAAGAAAAAATCCAACCTGGAGATGTAATGGTTGCAGGATCAAACTTTGGATGTGGATCATCACGTGAACATGCACCAATAGCACTTAAAGCTGCAGGTGTAAAAGCAGTAGTTGCAAAATCATTTGCAAGAATCTTCTACAGAAATGCAATAAACATAGGACTTGCACTTCTAGAAGCACCAGAAGGACCAGATGAAATCGATGAAGAAGATATTGTAGAACTTGACCTTGAAAATGGTGTACTTAAAAACTTAACAAAAGAAAAAGAATACAAAACATCAAAACTTCCACCTTTCATGTTTGAAATACTTGAAAACAATGGATTAATTGAATACTTAAACAAAACAAGATTTAATGAGGAATAAATATGGCATATAACATAGCAGTAATTGGCGGAGACGGAATAGGACCTGAAGTAGTAGATGCAGCAATAACAGTACTAGATAAATTACCAGTAGAATTCAACTACACCTATGCAGAAGCTGGTGATGAATGTGCAGAAAAAACAGGAGTTCCACTACCTGATGAAACAATAGAAATAGCAAAAAATGCAGATGCAGTACTCTTTGGAGCAGCAGGAGAAACAGCAGCAGCTGTAATTGTAAGACTAAGACAAGAACTTGAAACATTTGTAAATCTCAGACCTGTAAAATCATTACAACCTGAAAAATATGGAAACATAGACTTCATGATTGTACGTGAAAATACAGAAGATCTCTACATTGGAGAAGAAGAAGTTACAGAAGATGGTGCAGTAGCATACAAAAGAATTACAAAAAATGCATCAGAAAAAATAGCAGACTATGCATTTAAATATGCACAAGATACAAACAGATCAAAAGTAACAGCAGTACATAAAGCAAACGTACTTAAAGTAACAGATGGATTATTTAAAGATTCATTCTATAAAGTAGCAGAAAACTACCCAGAAATTGAAACAAATGATTTCTATGTAGATGCAACAGCAATGTATCTTATAACAAATCCACTAGACTTTGAAGTTATTGTAACAACAAACCTATATGGTGACATTCTCTCTGATGAAGGAGCAGGACTTGTAGGTGGACTTGGTATGATTCCATCAGCAAACATTGGTGATGAAAATGGATTATTTGAACCAGTACATGGTTCAGCACCAGATATTGCAGGTCAAGGAATTGCAGATCCAGCAGCAACAATACTTTCAGCTTGTATGATGCTTGACTACCTCGGTGAAAGTGAACATGCACGTCATATTGAAGAAGTATTAATTAATGTAATCCAGGAAGGAGTACATGTAACACTAGATCTTGGTGGAGAATACTCAACAAAACAAATGGCTGAATATATTGCAGAACAATTATAAAGAAAGTAAAGGAGTTTTTATATATGGAATCAGCTAAGCTAATTGCAATATTCATTATTGCTATTATGGTAATAAGTTCAGTATCAGCATTTGTATTATATCTTATATAATATAGCAAATAGAGTATTTACTAGGGAAAATAATATATAAAATGCTTTAAATTAATTTAAAATTAATAAAATAAAAATTTATGGAGAAAATGATATAATGATTAAAATAGCAGCAGTAGTAGCAGAATTTAACTTTGACATAACAAGTATGATGTTAGAACTTGCAAAAGAACATGCAAAATTCCTTGGTGCTG
The DNA here is from genome assembly GCF_022768985.1 of Methanosphaera sp. Lineage (NCBI taxonomy): Archaea > Methanobacteriati > Methanobacteriota > Methanobacteria > Methanobacteriales > Methanobacteriaceae > Methanosphaera > Methanosphaera sp. The sequence continues at coordinate 205,771 of NZ_JALEKL010000004.1, forward strand.
AAATAACAGTAGTTAAAGCAGTACCTGGAGTATATGACATGCCTATTGTTATTAAAAAAGTATTAGAAGATGAAGATGTAGATGCTGTAATTACACTTGGAGCTGTAATTGAAGGAGATACAGACCATGACCAAATTGTTGTACAACATGCAGCACGTAAAATCACAGATTTATCACTTGAATATGGAAAACCTGTAACACTTGGAATATCAGGTCCTGGAATGACAAGACTCGAAGCTCACAAAAGAGTTGAATATGGAAAACGTGCTGTTGAAGCAGCAGTAAAACTTGTAAAAGCATTAGAATAAGTATTTTTAATTAAATACTTATCTTTTACTCACCTTCAACCATTCTTTTTTTTATATAATGACTTTCTAAAAAAAGTATATAAAAATTATATGAAACTTATTAATTTTTTTAAAATAAAATAGAGGAAAAGGAAATAGGTAAATATGGAAATTTTAACACCTTCTCAACTAAAAGAAAAATATGATGATGATTGGATAACACCTTATGAGGAAATTATCACAATTACTGATGAAAAAGAAGAAAAGATAGAACTTATAGAGTATCATCCATGTCCTATAGGATCAGATTGGATGATTACACAATATAAGCAGACAAGTCCTTTAATACTTGATGCAAAACGTGATGGAAATAAACACACCTATATTGTTAAAAATGATAAAGTAGAACTTACACTAAAACCAAGTTACCAGGCAGCTGGAATTTCAGAAGCACAAATTGATGGTGATGAAATAAAAATAGTACATACAGGTCTTGCAGGAGCAGGTGTTGGAGCAGCATTTTGTCGTGGAAAAGCAAAAGGTGTCAAAAGAGTTGAAATCTATGAAAAAGGTGGAGGCTCAAAAGTTGGAAAAGCAGCAGTTATAACACCAAAATATAAAAAAGTTATAATTGGACTTGATGATACAGATATTCCAACAGAAGGTGCTACATGGACTCTTGCAAACAATGTTGCAAATGAGATTCAAAATGAAAAAGGATACCGTTATCTTGAACATATAACATGTCAGCTCTTCCCTGATAATCCTAATAAAACTAAAAATTGTGTTTCTATAATACTTGTATTTGCAGTTAAAGAAGATGAAGTTGAAGATCTTATAACTCTTATGCGTGAAAAATTACATGAAAAAACATTATCAGATAGTACAGCATTTGTAGTGTATGATAAATTTGATATTCCAGAGGATATAGAAAAATATGCAATTGAAGCAAAACAATCTATGAAATCACTTGAGGAAGCTCAAAAATTAGCAGAAGAAAACAACATAAGAGTTGAATATGTAACAGGAAAAGGTGGATTAATAGGAGCATTAGCAGCTCTTGGTCTTTATAATCAACCAGAAGAGTATGCTAAAGTTTATGGAAGAAATAAAGATTAAAATTTCCTTTTTATCTAAAAAGGGAAATATTTACTTCACCACCCACACTTTCTTTTAATCTTATTTTTATATTATTTTTTTTTATTCATTAATTTCTACAATCAAATTACTATATTGTGGATGTTTTGCTATGAAATTATTTATCATAGTAGGAAATCCATACATACGTACATTAAACATGTAATCATCAAAGCTTTTTGCCGCTGTAAGATTGCTTACATAGAACTTATCAAGTTCTTGTGTATGTTCACTGCTAAAAAATGGCATAAGTGGTATGCATTCTTCTGGATGTTGTAGTTGATAATTAAATAATTCATCTTCAATTTCACTAAAATATGTTAAATTAAATATTACTCCTTGAAAGTATTGCTGTTGTTGTGTCATAATATAATATTATATTCATACATTAATTTTAATATACTACATTTTTTAATTATAAATTACATAACTACAATTAAATTAAGCAATTAGATTTTTTTTATACTAATTTTATATTTTATTATAAACAATGGGGATTTACTTAAAATGAAAATTGAAGTTATTGGAATTGAAAACTTTCCTATTATAAAGCAAGGAGATAATCTAGCTGAAATTGTATATGATACAGTTAAGGCAAATGGTATAGAAATACAAGATGATGATGTGTTTGTTATTGCTGAAACTGTCATATCAAAAGCTGAAGGTAATTATGTTAAAATTGATGATGTAAAGACGACACAAAAAGCATATGAGATGAGTGAAATTTCAGGAAAAGATCCAAAACAGTGTCAGATAATACTTGATAATACTGTTAATGTTATCAGATGTCTTCCAGGTCTTATTATAACACAAACACCACATGGATTTATCTGTGCAAATTCAGGAATTGATAATAGTAACTGTGAGGAAGGATATCTTACACCACTACCTGTTGATGCTGATATTTCAGCACAGAAGATAAAACAATATGTTGATGAAAAATCAGGATGTAATGTTGCAGTTATAGTATCAGATACTCAGGGTCGAACATGGCGTGTTGGAGCAATAGGTGTTTCTGTTGGAATTAGTGGTATGCATCCATATACTGATTTTAGAGGAAGTTTTGATCTTTATGGACAAGAACTTCAATCAACAATTGAGGCAACAGCAGATGAACTTGCATCAGCAGCATCACTTATTATGGGACAGGCAGATAGTGGAATGTGTCTTGTACTTATTCGTGGATATGATCTTGAAAATATAAGATGTGGAGTAGATGATGCATCAATTAGTGAAATTATACGTGAAGAAGAATCAGATGCATTTAGATAGGAATAATGGGAGGATATAGATAGTTATGATATGTGTTTTATCTGGAGGAACAGGAACACCAAAGCTTCTTCAGGGAATAAAAGATGTAATAGCACAAGATGAACTAACAGTTGTTGTAAATACACTTGAAAATAATTATTTCTCAGGTGTGTATGTTTCAGCTGATATTGACACTGTATTATATACAATGTGTGATCTTATAAATGATGAATTCTGGTATGGAAGATGTGATGATACATTCAATACACATGAGATGCTAGAAAAGTTAGGTTATCATGAAACACTACGCATAGGTGATAAAGATCGTGCATTAAAGATACAAAAGACAGAACTTCTTAAATCTATGACACTCCAGGATGCAGTAAAAATACAAAAAGATGCACTGGGTATAAAAGCAAATATTCTTCCTATGTCAAATGAACAACCAGATGTAAAAATTAAAACAGACATGGGAATGCTTGATTTTCATGATTTTCTAATAAAACAACAATCAAAACCTGAAGTACTTGATGTAATATATAAGGAAGTAACACCAGCAGATGGTGTAATTGAAGCAATAGAAGAAGCAGATGAAGTAATTATAGGACCATCAAATCCAATAACATCAATAAATCCAATACTAATAATGCCAAAAGTAAAAGATGCACTAAAAAAAGTACATACAACAGCAATATCACCATTTATAGGTCAGCAAGCTGTAAGTGGACCTGCAGAAAAGTTTATGAAGGCTAAAGGATATGATGCAAACTGTTGTGGTGTTGCAAAGATATATGAGGATTTCCTTGATCATTTCATAATACATACAACAGATGCACAATATAAAGATGAAATAAATAAAACAATTAATGAAGTATCAGTTGAAAACATAATTTTCAGTTCACATGATATAAAAGTTGATCTTGTATCTAAAATTCTAAATAAATAGTATTAATTCATATAAACAATATATAAAAATTAATCTAAAAAATAAATATTAAGATTAAAATATTATAATATAAGATATAATTAAGATATAAATTAAACAATGAAAATAAAAATTTGGAATATAATATAAGAAATTATTTTTTTATTTTTTTTTATAATAACTAATAAAGTGATTGAATGATACAAATTACATTGATTCAAATAGATAATTATGGACCTTGGACTGTAACACCAACACCAAGAACAGAACCAGATTTACAAGCATTACAATCAAGATTATATGGAGATTTAGAACGTGAGTTTGGAGCTCATGGAGGTATTGTTTTTTTCAATAGATTTGATAACTTGATTGCTGTAAGTAATGGTATGGATTATGATGATCATAAACTAATTCAGGATTCAATAAGAAATCGTTATCCAATAACAATAAGTATGGGTGTAGGTTCAGCTGAAACTGCAGCAGAAGCACAGAAAATTGCAACTGAAATGATTCAAAATGGTGGAGGAGCACAGAGCTCTGAACGTTGTGAAGTATTAAATATTGATTCATTAGTTGAAGATGATGATTCAACAGTACAAATTGCACATATTGATATTGATGATATTACAGGATCTCTTACTGATATAGAAACAGCATTTGACACATCAATTAAGGTATATGAAGTATTATATGAACTTATGGTTGAGTTAAATAAGGCTGGTGGATTATGTTTCTTCATAGGTGGAGATAATTATATGGCACCATCAAATGGTATAAGTGAAGATGAACTTCGTGATCTTCTAAAACGTGTAGATGAAAAGACAAATGTATCTCTAAAGGCTGGTATTGGACGTGCAACAAAGGCAGCAAAAGCAGCAGATTTAGCAGATATTGGTCTTGAAGATATTCGTGCAAAAACAGTGGATGATTCAGTAGAAGTATTATATGAAAAAGATCTCTGAATGTATCATCAAAATATAACCACCATCTTTTTTTTACTATTTTCTTTTTTAATATAACTGAAAATTTAATAATAATTCTTTATAAAAAAAGGGTATTTTATAGGGAGGGGAAGTTTTATTATCTAAAACTTTATTTTTTAGTTGTCATTTATTAGTAATTTCTTTGCAACATCAATTGTTGTTTGATCCTCATTTTTTGCTGCAATTTTAAGATTTTGTATAACATCAAAGAGAAGTTTATCTGTTATACTTTGTGTTAGTTTTTCAACTTTTTTAGCATCTGACTTATCTAGATCTAGCATATGCATTGTTTTTTCAAGTTCTTGTTTTCTAATTTTAGCAGCCTGGATATTTAATGATGAAAGAATTGGTGTAATTTCCATTTCCTTAAGGCTATCTTTAAGAAGAACAGTTTCCTCTTCAATGATTTTCTCTGCTTTTATTGCTTCTTGAACTCTTTTTTCCTTATTTTTATCTGTAATGTATCTGAGATCATCAATGTTGTATAGTTTCACATTAAGATCACGAACTTCCTCTGAAATATCACGAGGATTTGCAAGGTCAATCATAATCATATTAGAGAGATGTTCAGCTTCAAGATTTTCAATTCTTTCTTTTGTAATGATAGGATGAGGTGCTCCTGTTGCACTTATTACAATATCAATTTGAGAAAATGCCTCATCTAGTTGATCAAATCTTATAGCTTTTCCTTCAAGTTCCTCTGCAAGTGTCTGTGCTTTATCATATGTTCTATTTGCAACTACAATTGCATTTGTACCTTTTTCAAGTAATGCTTTTGATACAACTGTACCCATTTCACCTGCACCAATAATTAGAACATTTTTACCTTCAAGTGATCCATACTTTTCTTCAATAAGCTCTACAGCACCACTACCTATTGATACTCCACCTTCATTAATATGTGTATTTTTACGTATAGATTGTCCTACATGTATTGCTTTTGTAAATAACTTTTCAAGTTTAGGTCCTATTGTATTGTTTTTTATAGCATTTTTACGTGCTGTTTTGATCTGTCCAAGAATTTGATCTTCACCCATGATCATTGATTCAAGACCAGATGCAAGTCTGAGTATGTGATTTATTGCAATGTCATCTTTTTCTACAATAAATGTTGTTGTTGGAATGTTAACTTGTTTATCTACAATTAAGTAAATTTCATACCTATTACATGTTTTAAGTGTAACTTCTTCTAGTATATTTAATTTTTCATGCAACTCTTCATTTATCATGTCAAGTTTAGCATATGATGCTTCCATTGTTTCAATATCAGCAATTTTAAAATCTATGCGTATATTTACTAACATTTTAGTTTAATCCCCATTCATATAATTTTAATTTAAAAAAATAATCCATATTATATAATATATATTGTTTTTTTAGTATTTTTTATTTTCTATTACTTACGAACTTCTATTATGTATTTGCTTAGAAGTTCATCTGCAAGATTAATAGCCTCATCAAGTTTATCTGCATCCAGGAGGCTTTGAATTTCAGCATTATCTTTTATTATTTCCATAAACTTTTTACGATCAAGTTGTGATTGTATATTTTCCTTAAGTGGAATTCTAAGATGTTCTTGAAGTTCAATATTAAGAATATCAGCTGGTGTAATAGTTTCTTGAATCTTTTTACGTAATGCCTTTGCCATGAGAGGACTTTTAGAATTTGTATATAGTGATACAATTACAGAGCCTATCTCAAATGTTGATGGTACAATAACATTACTTACTGATGTGTCACTTGCACAGTTAATAAGTTTATCTTTTGCTTTATATGCAACTTCATTGTTAAGTTCATGATCACTTGTTGCAACAACAACAAGATCACACATCTCAATGAGTTCATCAAGATGATCATTACTATAAAACTTAGCACCTTTTGATATAAGTTCATCTTTAATGTCATTATCGACATCTTTTGTTACGATGTAAACATTTGCTTCAGCTTCAATAAATCGTCTTGAACGTCTAATACCTACTGATCCCATACCTACAATGAGAACATTTTTATCTTTCATATCTAGAAATAATGATGTTAATGCCATAATTAATCATTTTTTTAGTTTTAATTTTTAATATAGTTTGTTTTATAAATTATTGTTTTTTTATAAAAAAAGGTTGAAAAAAAGAAAATTGGTGGTTAAATTTTATTTTAATATTCAGTTTATAAATTTTTTAATCTTAATTTTTTAATTGCAGTTTTAAGATCATTACCTGCATCTTCAAGTGCTGCTTTTGCTTCATCAATTGTTATATTAAATGTTTCAGCAAGTGATTTTAGGTCATCATCTGAATATTCAACTTTTTGTTCTATGTTAGCTTTTTTTAGTATTTCATCTGCTAATTGTTTTTTAAGTTCCATGTATTTATCATGTGATATTCCAAGAGATGCAAGTTGTGAATCTCTTAGTGGACATGGTTTTGAAGCTTTACAACACCATACTAGTGATCCGAAACATGTTGCAGCTCCCTGTCCTAGTTCTGTTTTTTTAGCAAAGTCTTCTTTTATTTGTATAAATTCTTGTGGACTTAGTCCTATTTCTGCAAGTTTGTTATGTATTGGACATGGTTTTACTGGTGGACAGCAAAATGCTAGTCCTCTTGCATCTCCTCCTTTACATACATGTGCTGGTGCATCATCCCATCCCATTATATTCACTCCATAATAATTTTTTTTTAGTTAAAAACATAGTTTATTTTTTAGTATTATATTTTTTTTATTAAATTTCAATTTATTTTCTTCTAATAAGAAATTTCACTTATTATTATATATGTTTTCATATATTATATACAAAATTCTCTATAGTTTTATGTATTTAAATTTTATAAAACTTAAGAAATCCTAAATATTTCATCAATATCACAATTAACTGCAGCACGTGCAATTGATACTGAGTCTGCTCCACTATTTATCATATTTATGTAGTCTTTGTGTGTTTTTACTGAATTGTTTCCAATTAAATGTTTTGATGTAATATTACTTATTGTATTTATTATATCTAAGTCTGCCATCATAACACCTGGTTTCATTGCATCAATATGAATGTATTGGATAGGATATGATTCAAGCATTTCTATAATTTCAATTGTATCTATATTATCTACATTTGCACGCATCTTTAAAGATAATTCACATTTAAGATTATCACATACATATTCAATTATTGCTTCAAGACGTTTTATGTCACCTAGTAGTGTTTGTCCAGTTTTTGCCTTAATCATTTCAGGTTGTCTGCAGTGAGCATTAACTTCTATGATGTCAACATTGCAATTATCTAGATTTTTAAATGATTCAGGATTAGTTGCACGAATATTTGCACATATTTTACCTTTCCATTTTGGTTTGTAGTTTCGTAGTTTGTTAACTTCACAGTTGATGTGATCTGCAAGATCTTCAGGTTTAACTATGAATTCACAACGTCCACGATCTACAATTTTTCTAGCAGCATTATATGTTTCATTATCACAACTATATCCTCCAAGTGTAATAATATCAATGTTATCTTTCATGTATTGTTTTAGAAAGTTACTATCTGTAATTCCCGCCATTGCTGCAATCATATTCATAATAAAATAATCCTTATTAGTTTTTAATAAAAAATAGCTTTCTATATATATAAATTTGTTTTTCATAACATAAATTAATATCTATAAATGGGAAGTAGGAAGTACACCTCCTATATAAATAAGCTTAGATATTTTATAGAATATTGTTAATTTATTGAAAAAAGTATAAAATTTAATAAAATATTTTTATATAATTAAATATAATAATTAATAGTTAAAATCAAAAAAATATAAAAGAGGTTTTTTAAATGTATGACAAAATTTTATTACCAACAGATGGATCAGCAAATTCAGAAAAAGCAATTATACATGCAGTAAACATGGCAAACGATGAAAACTCTGAAATTTTAGTCTTAAATGTAGTAGATAGTGTATACTTATCTGGACTTCCTGAAGAAGAATTAATTACAGATACAGAAATAGTTCTTGAACGTGAAAGTAAAAGAGTAACACACAGAGTAGAAAAAATCATTGAAAAATATGAAGAAGAACTAGACATTGAACCTGGTAAAATTAAAATTGAAACTTTAACAATGGAAGGTAATGCTGCTGATGTTATTCTTAAAATATCAGAAGAAAAAGATGTAGACCTTGTAGTAATGGCAAGTAGTGGAAAACACATGATTGACAGATTCTTACTTGGTAGTGTAACAGAAAAAACAGTAAGACATTCAAAAGTACCAGTACTTGTAATTCCTAATGGATACTAGAATTTAAGATATAAAAAATTAATTAAACACACAAATTCCATCCCCCCCACTTTTTACCTATATTTTTTTTTAATAAAAATTTCTAATAATTATGTTATTTTCTACATCTATTTTAACAAAGAAATAAAAACAATAAAAACTATACATATAACATAATAAATTTAAACTTAATTTAAAAATTTTATTTTAATATGAAAATTTTTCTAAATCTTTTCTAAAATATACCCATTTTTTTGTTTTTAGAAAAAGATGAAATATTAATTATACAATTGACTTACTTTTTTAGGGAGGAAACAACTTGGTATATGAAGGATATCTAAAAGACTTTCTAGATGCATCAAATATTACAGTTGGAGATAGAATTTCTATAATAAAACCAGACATACAATATGAAGGAATGCTACTTGAAAAGCCTGATAATTCAGATGAAAATACTATTATTATAAAACTTGATAGTGGATATAACATTGGAACTGATATTAAAGAAGCAAAAGTTGAAAAAATAGCAGATGGTGAAAAACCTAATATTCAACTTGATGCTGTAGATAAACAGTTATCTGATGATAAAATGAATGTAACAATACTATCAACTGGTGGTACTGTTGCAAGTGTAATTGATTATAAAACAGGAGCTGTACACCCTGCATTTACAGCAGATGATCTACTTCGTGCAACACCAGAACTTGTAGATTATGCAAATATTAATGCTGAGGCAATATTTAATATTCTCAGTGAAAATATGACACCAGAAATCTGGATGAAAACAGCAGAATCAATCTATGATGAAATAAATAATGGTGCAGACGGTATAATTATAGCACATGGAACAGATACAATGCACTACACAGCATCAGCTCTTAGTTTTATGATAGATACACCAGTACCAATTATACTTACAGGTGCACAGAGAAGTTCAGATAGACCATCATCTGATGCATTTATGAATCTTACATCATCACTTGTTGCTGCAAAATCAGACATTGCAGAAGTTGCAATATGTATGCATGCAACAGAAGATGATTCATACTGTAATGTTATTCGTGGAACAAATGCTCGTAAAATGCACACATCACGTCGTGACACATTCAGAAGCATAAATATGGATCCACTTGCAAAAGTTCAAAATCAAAAACTAAGAATGTATGATGAAGAAGTTGCATATAACAAACGTGGATCAGTAGAACTTGCATTAAATAATAATCTTGCAGATAAAGTTGCACTTGTTAAAATGTATCCAGGAATTGAAACAGAAGTACTTGACCTCTACATAGACAATGGATATGATGGTATTGTTATTGAAGGAACAGGTCTTGGACATTGTTCTGATAACTTATATGATAGTATTGCACGTGCAAATGATGAAAAAATACCAGTTGTTATAACATCACAGTGTGTCTATGGACATACAAACTTAAATGTATATAGTAGTGGAAGAAGATTATTACAAAACAATGTAATACCAGTAGGAGATATGATTACAGAAACAGCATATACAAAACTCCTATGGGCAGCAGGACAAACTGATGATATAGCTGAAATACGCTCTATTATGCAGACAAATCTTAAAGGAGAAATGAAAGATACATTATCTCAAAACTACTTTAGAAACTAAGATATGGGGGTTGTCTTTAAATTGTCAGAAGATAAATTTGATTATAAAAAACTAGGCTTAAAAATGGGACTTGAAGTTCACCAACAACTTGACAGTCAAGAAAAACTCTTCTGTAGATGTCCAAACCATCTAACAGATAAAGAACCAGAACTAAGACTTTACAGAAGACTTAGACCAACACAGAGTGAACTTGGTGAAATAGATCGAGCAGCATATGAAGAATCACAACGTAACTTACAATTTGTATATGAAGCATACAATCATCATACCTGTCTTGTAGAAGCTGATGAAGAACCACCAGCACCACTAAATCAGGAAGCTGTAGATATTTCAATAGTACTTGCATCACTTATGCATATGCGTGTTGTTGATGAATTCCACACAATGAGAAAACAGGTAATTGATGGAAGTAACACAAGTGGTTTCCAAAGAACTGGTATTCTTGCAACAGATGGATATGTAGAAACACAGTATGGAAATGTAACAATAGAAACACTTGGTCTTGAAGAGGATGCTGCACGTAGAATTGGTGAAGAGGATGGAAAAATAGTATTTAGACTTGACAGACTTGGAATTCCACTTGCTGAAATTACAACATCACCTGATATGCATCATCCACTACAAGTTAAAGAGGTAGCATACCAGATAGGACAAATTCTAAGAAGTACCAAAGTAAAAAGAGGTCTTGGTACAATAAGACAGGATTTAAACATCTCAATTGCAGAAGGTGCAAGAGTAGAAATTAAAGGTGTACAAGATCTTGACTTAATGCCAACAATGGTAGAAAATGAGGTACAAAGACAACTTAATCTTATTGATATAAGTAAAGAATTACAAAAACGTAATGCATCAGTTGATGATGAAATCTATGATGTAACAGAATTCTTCGCAGAAACTGAATCAAAAGTTATTAAGTCAATATTTGAAGGATGTGCTGATGCAAAAGTTCTTGCAATAAGACTCTTTGGATTTGATTCACTTATTGGACGTGAAATCCAGCCAGGAAAACGTCTTGGAACAGAATTCTCAGAACATGGTAAGAAAATGGGAGTTAATGGACTATTCCATACAGATGAACTACCAGCATATGGTGTAACACAAGATGAAGTTGATGCAATACGCAAACACCTAGAACTTGGTGATAATGATGCATTCATACTTGTTGGTGCAGAACCACAAAAAGCAGAAAATGCATTAAATGAGGTAATAAAACGTGCAAAAGCATCAATTGAAGGAGTTCCTGAACAGACAAGAAAAGCATTAGATAATGGAAATACAGAGTATTTAAGACCACTCCCTACTGCAAGTAGAATGTATGTGGAAACTGATATTCCAACAGAAATTATTGACCATGAACGTGTTGAGGCAATTGCATCAGATCTACCAGAACTTCCATACATTAAAAAAGAACGTATAGAAAAACAATATGATCTAAGTGATGATCTTGCATCACAACTTGTATCAAGAAATCGTGCAGATCTATTTGAGGAAATTAAAGAACAACTACCACAAATGGATAGTGTAAAAATAGCATCAGATATTGTATATACAATAAAAGACTTAAAACGTGACGGTCTTGATATTGAAAAACTTACAGCAGATGTACTTGTTGAAATCTTTAAACTTGTAGATGATGATGTAATATCAGCAGCAGAAACAGAGGTAATTCTTAAAGATGCATGTAATGGAGTTTCACCACAACAATCTGTAAAAGATAATAATCTTGAAAAATTATCAGATGATGAGGTAAAAGCTGCAATAGTTGAAATTATTGAAGAAAATAAAGATATGATATCTCAAAGAGGAATGGGAGCAATGGGTCCTCTTATGGGTAAGGCTATGGCTAAATTTAAAGGAAAAGCTGATGGTCAAACTGTAAATAATATTATTAAAGATGAAATTCTTGCAATTGTAAATGGATAATTATATTATTTACAAATCCCAGTTTCATCTCCCCCCCCCCATTTTTACATCTTTTTCTTATTTTTCTTTTAATATATTTATAGTTGCATAGCTATCTTTTTTCTAGATTATTTATATAAGATATAATAAAGTAATTTTATTAAGATAGCAAAAATTAAAGTAGAATTAGATGATAATTTAGTAAATTTAAATTTTTTTAATTATTAATATGGATTAAGAAAGAAAATATTTTATTTGGAGGTTTATTTTTTTATGTATGATGTTGTTATTGTTGGAGCAGGACCTGCAGGTCTTACAGCAGGAATATATGCTGGACGTTCAGCACTTAAAACTATAATTATTGATGAAGCACAAAGTGGTGGAACTGTAAATGAAGCACCTCTTATTGAAAACTATCCAGGATATGATGAAATAGCTGGTATGGATTTAGCAGAAAAGATTACAACTCAGGCAAGTAAGTACTGTGAAATACGGGAATTTGCATATGTTGAAGATATTACAAAAAATAGTGATGATACATTTAATGTTACAGTAGATGATGAAGTATTAAATACACGCTTTGTAATTCTTGCAACAGGTACAAAGTATAAAACCCTTGATGTTGAACATATCGATGAATATACTGGTCGTGGAGTATCATACTGTGCTGTTTGTGATGGTGGATTTTTTATTGGTCGTGAAGTACTTGTTGTTGGTGGAGGAAATTCTGCTGCAACAGAGGCATTATACTTAAATCGTATAGGTGTTAATTGTTCAATAGTGCACAGACGTGATGAGCTTCGTTGTGATGGTAAATTAAAATCTGACATTAAAGAGGCAGGAATTAAGGTTTACTGGGATAGTGAAGTTAAAGCAATTAATGCTTCATCAAAGCTTGAATCTGTTGTAATTCATAATAAGAAAACTGGTGTTGATGAAACAGTTGATGTTGCAGCTTTATTTGTTGCAATAGGTCATGATGCAAATAATCAACTTGCAGTTGATTGTAATATTAAATGTGATGATAATGGATATATTATTGTAGATAGTGATATGCAAACATCAACTGATGGTATTTTTGCAGTTGGTGATGTTACAGGTGGAATAAAACAGATTATTGTTGCAGAAGCTCAGGGTGCTGTTGCAATTTCAAAGATTGATTCATTAATTTAGTTAATGTGTAATTAAAATATGATAGGAGGTTGATTATAATTAGTGGTAATAGAATGGATGGCAGATATCTTAATGAAAATCAGATAATGTATGAAATTAATAAAAATAGAAAAGAGGCAAAGTTTGTAATACTTGAACCTGTGGGATTTCCTATAGAAAGTAGTTATATTGAAACTCCAGATATTAAAGTTACAAATAAGGAATTATTTGAAATGTATGCACATGAACAGTGGGGTGGATATAGGGTTCATAAGGATCAGTTTATATTTGATCAGAAGCTCATCCCGGATTTTGCATTCCGTGTTGCTGATGTACGTCCTGATAATTCAACTATTACAAATAATACATCTGTTCTTGTAATTTCATCAAATGATAGTAAATCTAAGGTTGCTGTTCCAAAACGTAAATTTAAAATTGATGATGTTATTGGACAAACTAAGGCTAAAAATAAGAGTCGTATTATTACAAAGTACCTTGAGGATCCTGATAAATTTAAGGGTTGGGCTCCTAAAAATATATTATTTTATGGTGTTCCTGGTACTGGTAAGACCATGCTTGCACAGGCTCTTGCATCAGAACTTGATGTTCCAATTCGTATGATTAAGGCAACTAGTTTAATTGGTGATCATGTTGGTGATGGTGCAAATCAGATTCATGATTTATATGAACAGGCACGTCAGATAAAGCCTTGTGTCATATTTATTGATGAAATTGATGCTATTGCTCTTGAGCGTAAGTATCAATCCCTTCGTGGTGATGTTACAGAGATTGTTAATGCTCTTTTAACTGAGATGGGTGGTATTGATGATAATGAGAGTGTTATTACAATATGTGCTACTAACAATCCTAACATGCTTGATTATGCATTTAGAAGTCGTTTTGAAGAGGAGATTGAATTTACACTTCCAAATAGTGATGAAAGACGTCAAATATTTAGAAATTATATGAAGACTCTTCCTGTTGATTGTAGATTTAATTTAGAGGCAACTGTTGAGAAAACTAAGAAGTTCTCTGGTCGTGATATTAAGGAGAAGGTTTTAAAAGTTGCACTTCATAAGGCTATTATTGAAGATCATGATTATATTTCAGATGCTGATATTGATTATGCAATAAGTCAATGTAAAAAAGAGATCAGATCTCCTGCTGATACTATGTTTACATGAGTATTTAGGAGTATTTTTTTCTATTCTTTTTTTCTTTTTTTTATATTATGAGTTATTATAAGTTTTAAGTTATAAGTTATAATTTTTTATTTTTTCATAGAATAATTTTTTCCGATTGATTAATTTTTCAACTAAATTTTAGTTCCGACTAATTTTAAGTAAAATACAAAAACATTATATATAACTTATTATAAACCATTATCTAACGGAAACACTTTTCCTACTTAGGTCGGAAATCTCTTTCTGAAATTTGTGTTAAACATGACTAGAAACACCACACAATGGTGTTATCTTCTAGATTAAAATTATAACTACAAAAATATATTATAAATACAAAAATTAAAATTATAAGGGAGCAAAAGATTATGTCTTATGTTGATGAAGTAATTGACAAAATTACAAAAGAAAATCCAGGTGAACCAGAATTTCACCAAACATTAAACGAAGTTTACAAATCAATCGAAGTAGCTGTAGAAGCAAATGAAAAACAATACAGAAAAGATGCACTTCTTGAAAGATTAGCAAACCCAGAAAGACAAATTAAATTTAGAGTTCCATGGGTAGACGATGAAGGACAAGTACAAGTAAACACAGGTTACCGTGTACAATTCAACGATGCTATTGGACCATACAAAGGAGGACTTCGTTTCCACCCATCAGTAAACATAGGAATTATTAAATTCTTAGGATTCGAACAAATCTTCAAAAACGCACTTACAGGACTTCCAATTGGTGGAGGAAAAGGAGGATCAAACTTCGATCCTAAAGGTAAATCAGACCGTGAAATCATGTCATTCTGTCAAAGTTTCATGACTGAATTATACAGACACATCGGACAAGATCAAGATGTACCTGCAGGAGATATCGGTGTAGGTGGCCGCGAAATCGGATACTTATACGGACAATACAAAAGAATCACAAAACAATACGAAGGAGTTCTCACAGGTAAAGGATTAAACTTCGGTGGATCCCTTGCAAGAACAGAAGCAACAGGATACGGATTATTATACTTCGCACAAGAAATGTTAAAAGCAAACAACGAATCATTCGAAGGAAAAACCGTAACAGTATCAGGTGCAGGAAACGTAGCTATTTATGCAATTGAAAAAGCTCACCAATTAGGAGCAAAAGTAGTAACAGCATCAGACTCAACTGGTTGGGTATACGATCCTGAAGGAATCGATGTAGCTTTACTTAAAGACATCAAAGAAGTAAGAAGAGAAAGAATGACTGCATACGCAGACGAAAGACCATCCGCAGAATACCACGAAGGTAGAGGAGTATGGGAAATTGAAGCAGATGTTGCTTTACCATGTGCTACACAAAACGAATTAACACTTGACGATGCAAAAACACTCGTTAACAACGGAACAATCGCAGTAGCAGAAGGAGCAAACATGCCAACAACCCTCGATGCAACAAAATACTTACAAGAAAAAGGTGTACTCTTCGGTCCTGCAAAAGCAGCAAACGCTGGTGGAGTAGCAGTATCAGCACTTGAAATGAGCCAAAACTCAGAAAGATTACAATGGACATTTGAAGAAGTAGATACAAGACTACAAAACATCATGAAAAACATCTTCGCACAAATCGAAGCAAGCTGTGACAAATACGAAGCAGGAAACGACTACGTACTCGGAGCAAACGTTGCTGGATTTGAAAAAGTTGCAGATGCAATGCAAGCACAAGGAATCGTTTAATCACAGAAATTTTAGAAAAAGAAACAAGGTCAATGATGAGAACTTCTCTCATCATAACTTCTTTTTTTACAACTCTTTACTACATAAACACCTAAAAACTAAAACTATTTTCTTAAATAAATTACATTAAATAAATTACATTATAAAAATTACAAATTTGATCTCTCATTTTTTTTTATGTAAATAAAAAAATATTTACTCTTTTTTTAATAGAAATAATAAACATTAACAAAATAAAAAAAAAATACTACTAATTTTTTTATATAAAATTAAAAACTTAAAAGGATTATAATATTATGAGTAAAACAGGTTCAAAAGAAGAAAGAGACCTAGTTAACATGTTATGGGATGTGGGATTTGCAGCAATGAGAGCACCAGCAAGTGGAGGTGCAACAAAAAGACCACTACCTGATGTACTTGCAGGAAATGGAGAACTATATCTTGCAATAGAGGTAAAATCATCACGTCTTGAACACATATACATTGACAATGAAAAAATTACAAATCTAAAAGAATTTTCAAAAATATTTGGATCAAAATCATACATTGGTGCAAAGTTTATACGAAAACCATGGAGATTTATAAAACTAGAAGACTTACACATAACACCAAGTAACAACTATCGAGTAAATCAAGAACTTGCATTCACAAAAGGAATAGACTTTGATGAAATGATAGAAGAAAGCAAGCAAACTAAACTATTATAATCACCACCACATGAAAAGTAGAAGGACACATGAGTATACATAATACTCTAACTTATTTTTTTTAGATAAAATTAGCTGCAACCAATTATAACTTTTATGAAAACATAATTGCTACCACCTGTTGCTACCTGGTAGCAGTGAGTGGGTGCTATCATGTAGCACTTTGATATCTTCAAAACGAAAGTATACCCTACTTTTTGAAATTGATTGAAATGAAATTTATCATTAGTATTTAAAAGAAAAAGTAAATTAAAATTTTATATATGATATTTTTTATGAATTATATATTATTTAAATGTTTTATAAAATGAAAAATTAAATTTTAGGGGGATACCTTTTCAAATCTGAAAATGAAACTGCTACCTGATAGCAGTGGGTAGGTGCTACCTGCTATCACTAATTGCTACCATTTTATGTAAAATAATTTTTGAAATTGGTAGCATTTTAAAAAAAAGTAAAAAAAAATAATTTAGTGAAATATTGATTTTAATAAATTAGGATCTATTCCATCAATTTTATGAATAGGTTTTTTTAGAACTTCTTCAACTGTAATTTTATTATCAATAATAAGTTCTACAATATTCCATACGATATAAAAATCTACATGTTTACTTTTAGACATACTTTTTGCTAGTTGGTGGAGAGATTTTCCTCCAGTTTTTCCAATTTTTTTATCATGGTCACGGTTTAATTTATTTTCTTTATGAAGATATTTGATAATTTCTTTAATCTCATTTTCTGTATATTTATAAACAATTGGAGTTTTATTAATTTTAGATTCTAATTCTTTTATTTTGATATTATTAAGTTTTCTTTTTTCTCTTTTATGTTTCAATAGATTTTCAAGTTCATTAATATCATTGTCTAATTCTTCATTAGATCTTTTTAAAACTTCAATTTCTATTTTTTCATCTCTATAAAATTCTGGAATTAAACTTTCTGTAGCTTTTATTAGAAAAGTAGAAGTTTTAATATCAAATTCTTCTTCTAAACCATCTAAAATTCTATGTGTATGTTCAGGGAGTCTAATATTTTTGGATTTATTAACCATTACTAACATCTCTTCTTTTTTGAATAATGCTTGTAAATAAGAATTAAACTATCAAATAAAAGAGATATTATAAAAATAGTGTTAAGTATAATAATAATAAAAAATGTATATACTATTGTATTGAATCACTATTTTAACTCTTAGTTATGATAGTTTTTTTATACTAATTTACAATTTTTAAGGAACTCTATGAATCGCTAAATTTTAGAGTTCCTTATTTTACTATTATATAGAACTTTTTCTTATATTAACTTTACATTAAACTATTTTTATAAAATTTAATTATTTTTCATAATTTAACTTCTAAATAACTTTAAAAAATAAAAAAGAGAAAGAGATTGGGAGTTTATGTTTTTTCTTGTGGTGGGTAATCTATTTTAGTATTTTACTATACTTCCTGATGCATCTCGGCGGTATTTTCCAAATTCTGATAGTTTTGATAGTTGTTGTTTGTCAAATACTGGTCCTTCAACACATACACGTTCTCCTGTGTCGTCCATACAGCATTGTCCACAGATTCCTATTCCACATTTCATGTATCTATCTAGTGCCATTTGACAGTCGATGTTGTATTTTATGCTAAGTTCATATAGTTTGTATGTCATTATTTCAGGACCACATCCTATTATTACATCGTATTTTCCTGTTTGTAGAAGTTCTTCTGCAAGTTGTGTACTAAATCCATGATATCCTCTTGATCCATCATCTGTACATTCATATACTTCTTCATTTTTTTCTTCAAATCTCTGTGTAAATACAAGTTCATCTTTGCTGCTTGCTGCTGATATTAGATCTACATCATCATAGAATTCAGATAGTGATGCTATTGATGCAACTCCTGATCCTCCTCCTACTGCTAGTATTTTTTTGTATCTTTCAAGTTCATATCCATGTCCATATGGTCCTCTTATTCCTATAAGATCTCCTTCATCTACATTTTCATATAGATTTTCTGTAAATGGTCCTGCTTTTCTTACTGTTATTCCCATGAGGTTGTTTTGTTTATCTATTACTGATATTGTCATTGGTTTTTCAACTTCAAGATCCCATACCATTACAAATTGTCCTGGTTTTATGTCATCTGTTATTTGCCATGGAAATATGAATGTTTTTACTGTTGGTGTTTCTATGATTGTTTGTTTTATTTCTACAACTTTTGGAACTTCATCATCATAAATGTTTTCTAACATGTAAATTCTCCCCTCAATTTTTATAGTCTGTGTGATAATCCAATGATTTCTTTTATATTTTTATATCCATTGTCTTTTAGGAATATTTCTAAGTCATTGCTGATTTTAGAAAATATTTCAGGTCCATCATACATTATTGCTGTTCCTATTTGTAGTAGTGATGCTCCTGCATATAGGAATTCAAGTGCATCTTTGTAGTCTTTTATTCCACCTACTCCAAAGATTGGTATGTCTACTGCTTCATATGTTTTATATACACATTTTAGTGCTACAGGTTTTATCATTGGTCCTGCTATTCCACCAAATTTATTATTTAGTATTGGTCTTGCAGTTTTATAGTCTATTCTTAGTCCTGGTCCTAGACTGTTTATGAGTGTTAGTGCATCTGCTCCTGCATCTTCTGATGCTTTTGCTATTTCTGTGATGTCTCGTACATTTGGTGTGAGTTTTACTATGATTGGCACATCATCTATTGCATCTTTTACACTGCTTACTATGTTATGTGTTAGTTCTGGATCTTCTCCTATGTTTGATCCAAATCCACATTTTGCATGTGGACATGATACATTTAGTTCAAATGCATCTACATAGTCTTTTGTTCTTTGTGCTACATCTATGAATACATCTTCACTATCACCATATATTGATGCTATTACTGGTGTTTGTGGACGTATTTCTTCAAGTTCTTTTAGTTCTTCTTTTTTTGCTTCTACTCCAGGGCTTGCTAGTCCTACTGAGTTTATTACTCCACCTTCTATTTTTACTATTGTTGGATTTTCATATCCATCATTTGGTTCTATTGAGAAGGATTTTGTTACTATTCCTCCTGCTCCTGCTTTTGCAACCATCTTCATTGAACTTGCTGTTGTTCCAAGAATTCCAGCAGCTAAAAATAGTGGGTTTGAAACTTTCATTCCAAGAATTTCATTTTCTAACATAACTAATTTAATCTCCCAAAAAGTCTATTTGATTTTTTATTATATTTTATTTTTGTTTGATCATATTAAAAAAAGTATAATATTATATTTATTTTTGGGCAAGATTAATTAATGAGATATTCTAGGTATGCTGTTATCCTCAATTAAATTAAATAAATCATAAATTAAATAAGTAAATATATTGAAAATATATAAAATTATTAAATCTAAATACTAAAATAATAAAACAATATCTAAAATACTAAGTAATTAAAGTATGTTATCTACATGAAGTTATAATAATTAATTAAGTTCTATAAAAAAAATAAAAAAATAGATGGGGGTTATGTGAAGAATTATGCTATATTTATATTGTGAAATCTACTCTTCATCTTCAAGTGAGTGAAGAATTTCAATAGCCTTAATAGCTGATCTTTCCATTGATGTTTCAAATGGAATTCCATGATCTGAAAGTATTTTCTGACCTTCAACTTCTTTAGTACCAGTAAGACGAATAACAATAGGTTTATGGATATCACTTTCTTCTCTTACTTTAACTATAGCTTCAGCAACAGTATCAGCACGAGTAATACCACCAAGCATGTTAAAGAATATAACTTTTACATCATCATCTTTAAGAACAAGGTTAAGTGCATCTTTAATAATATCTTCTGCAGCTCCACCACCAATATCAATAAATGTAGCAGCTTTTTCACCATAGTATTCAATTAAATCCATAGCTGTTAGAGTTAAACCTGCACCATTACCAATTACTGCTATGTTACCATCAAGTTTTACATATGCAAATTTATCATCTTTAAATTCATCAAATTGTTTAATTTTTGTATGTCTGAAACTTGCATCATCATCAATAGCCATTTTTGCATCAGCAGCAATAAATTCACCATCAGCTGTTTTAATTAATGGGTTAATTTCAACAACTGTTGCATCATATTCATTAAATATGTTGTATAATTTAAGGATAATATCTCCAATTTTTGCAATTTCACTTGTATCTACACCCATTTGAAGTGCAATGTTTCTTGCCTCATATGGCATAAATTCCTTAATTGGATTAACATATTTTTTAACAATTTTTTCAGGTGCTGTTTTTGCAACTTCTTCAATTTCCATTCCACCAGCAATACTTGCCATTATAAGAGGTTGTCTTACATCACGATCAAGAATAACTGTAAGATAGTATTCTTCAACTTTATTTTCAACTTTTTCTTCAATAAGAACTTTTTCTACTTTTTCGCCTTTAATTGTTTTATTAAATAAGATTTCTGTTTTTTCAGCTGCTTCTTCTGGTGTATCTGCAAATAAGATACCTCCAGATTTTCCTCTTCCACCTGTTAATACTTGTGCTTTTACAGCTACAGGTTTTCCAATTTCACGTGCAAATTCTGCAGATTCTTCAGGTGAATGTGACAAGTAGGATTGTGGTGTATTCAAGTTAGCTTGTTTAAATATATTTTTAGCTACGTATTCATGTATATTCATATATTATGACTCCAAATTAATTATTAGTCCCTAGTTTACTTTTTCAACTATTTTCATTCCTTCACTAAATGCTTTAAGGTTTAATTCTTCGGTTCCAGCAGGTACACTATCAAGAACAGCTTCTTTTGCAGCTTCTTCTGATATGATACCAGTTGCTTTTACAAATGATCCTAGCATTATGATATTTGCAACAATTTTTTTACCAAT
The DNA here is from genome assembly GCF_022768985.1 of Methanosphaera sp. Lineage (NCBI taxonomy): Archaea > Methanobacteriati > Methanobacteriota > Methanobacteria > Methanobacteriales > Methanobacteriaceae > Methanosphaera > Methanosphaera sp. The sequence goes on from NZ_JALEKL010000004.1 coordinate 227,755, forward strand.
TTCTTGATCTGCTGTTTTTGTTGCAGGTGACTGATAATATTTTAGTTTTTTATCTTTAATAATATCATCTATTGCATCAATATTTACAAGGTCAGGATCTGCAATTAGTATTGCACCTTCTTTAATATCATCAATATATTTTAGAAGTGCTTCATGTGACATTACAACAAATATTTCAGGATTTTCAACTTTAGGATAGTCGATTTTTTCATCACTAATTACAACTTCTGTACGTGATGCTCCTCCTCTTGCTTCAGGACCATATGATTGTGTTTGTACAGCATAGTTATGATCAAAAAGTGATGCAGCTTTTGCAATTACAATACCTGCCATAAGTATACCTTGTCCACCAAATCCTGCTATTCGAATATCTTTTCTCATTTCTTAATCCCTCTTATATGCTTTGTTAATGTTTTCATCAGGGTCAACATCGAATTTTTCACGCATTACATCTTCCATTGCTTCAATGTATTCTTTACGTGGTTTATCTACATATACACCAGTGATGATTTTACCTTCAAGTTCTTCTTCTGTCATTTCTTTTGCTTGTTCTATTGTAACTGTACTGTCTTTTATCCAGTTAAGCATCTGAATAGGTGTTCTGAGCTTGTTTTTACGTCCATAGTATGTTGGACATTGTGATATTACTTCAATTAATGAAAATCCTTTGTTTTCAAGTCCAGCTTTTATAGCATTTGATACTTGTATTGGCTGGTTTGTTGTGTATTTTGCAACGTATGTTGCACCTGCTGCTTTTGCAACTTCTGCAATGTTAAATGGTTTATCTGTTGATCCATATGGTGCTGTTGTTGCAAAACTTCCCTGTGGACTTGTTGGACTGATTTGTCCTCCTGTCATACCATAGATATCATTGTTGATACATACAACTGTAAGGTCGATGTTTTTACGTGCTGCATGTATAAGATGGTTTCCACCTATTGATGTTGCATCCCCATCTCCTGATACTACAAGTACGTCTTGTTTTGGATTTGCAACTTTAAGTCCTGTTGCAAATGCTATTGCACGTCCGTGTGTTGTGTGGAGTGAGTCACATTTTACATATCCTGGTATTCTTGATGAACAACCAATTCCTGATACCATGGAGATATTTTCAAATTCTTTATTTGATAATTCAATACCATTAAAGATTGTGTTTAATACTATTCCATGTCCACATCCTGGACAGAATATATGAGGTAATCTTTCTTCTCTTAGATATTTCATAAATCTAGATGGGTGTTTTTCATTCTCCATTTAGTAGTCCTCCATAATCTTATCTAATATTTCAGTTGGTGTATGTAGTCCTCCTCCAATTTTTGGGAGAAGTTCAACTTTTGCTGTTTTTCCTAGAACTCTGTCTACTTCAAGATATACTTGTCCAAGATTTAATTCTGGTACAATAACTCTTTTTGCATCACCTGCTAGTTCTATGATCTTTTCTGCTGGGAATGGCCATACAAGGTTAAGCTTGATGTATCCTACTTTTAGTCCTTGATCACGTGCTTTTTTAACTGCTGTTATTGCTGATCTTGCAGGTATTCCATATGCAAGTATTACAACTTCTGCATCATCAAGGTAGTCATATTCAATGTTTGCCATTTCATTTCTATTTTCTAGAACTTTTGAACAGAGTCTTGATACAAGTTTTGTATGTACATCTGGGTCATCTGTACTTGGATATCCACGTTCATCGTGTGTAAGTCCTGTTACGTGTATATCATAGCCTTCCATAAATGATGGCATTGCAGGTGCTGCATTTTCATCAGCTTCATATGGAAGATAGTTTTCTGTTTTTTGTGGCATTTGTCTTGGTACAATTTCAATTTCATCAGGTATTACAATTTTTTCTCTCATATGTCCTACAATTTCATCTGCCATTATAAATACTGGACATCTGTAGATTTCAGCGAGGTTAAATGCTTCTACTGTGAAGTCAAAACATTCCTGTACTGATGATGGTGTAAGTGTTATTGTTTCATAATCACCGTGTGATCCCCATCTTGCCTGCATCATATCACCTTGAGATGTATGTGTTGGCTGTCCTGTTGATGGTCCTCCTCTTTGCATGTCAATAATTACAATAGGTGTTTCTGTCATTGCAGCATATCCTATGTTTTCCTGCATTAATGAAAATCCAGGTCCTGATGTTGCTGTTACAACTTTTTGTCCACCCCATGATGCACCTATTATTGCTCCTGCTGCTCCTATTTCATCTTCCATTTGTATGAAGTGTCCTCCTACTTTTGGAAGTTCTTTTGACATTATTTCTGCAATTTCTGTTGATGGTGTAATTGGGTATCCTGCAAAGAATCTGCATCCTGCAGCAAGTGCTCCAAGTGCACATGCTTCATTTCCTTGTATAAAACGTTCTTTTTTATCCATTTTATCAGTCATCCTCTACAGTTATTACTTGGTCAGGACACATTAATGTGCATAGTTTACATTTTACACATTTTTCATCATCAGTTACTGGTATACAAACTCCTTTAAGGTTGTATTGATCTGATTTTGAATATACTTGTTTTGGACATATGTCAATACAAATATAGCATCCTTTACATAATTCTTCATTTAAGTATAGCATATTATTACCTTTTTTAGTTTTATATAGAGTGTGAAAGTCTTATATCATGGTTGTGAAAACTTCTTTTTTTATTGTTTCCTAGAAAATTTAGTGTTGATTAGTTGTTTGTCATATTAGTTGTCATGTCATGTTTTTTCTTATGGAAACTATTTTCACATTTTCTGGTATAAATTTTGAAATAAATTCTTATTTTTTTTATTTCTTAATTTTAAATATATTTTTTTAAATTAAATTTTCATAGTTTTAACTTAATACATACTTGTTTTTCTTTATATATTTGAAACTCTCACAATTAATTATTATATTTATAACTTATCTTATTTAAAATAAATTTTAGACATTGAGAACTTTTAAGTATAACTCCAATTTAAACAATTCTTTCTAAGTTTTAGATAAAAAAAGATGAATATGTAGGGTGGTGATGTTATTATTTTTTCTAGTCTTTAACATACATTAGTGGATATTGTAGTTCTTCATTATATGATATGCATGTAACTATTTTTGTATCATTAATTTGTGTTGTTATTTCAATTATAAGCATGTTACCATCAAGTGATGTGTATTGCATATCACCTATTGCCTTTTTCATTAAGTCCATGTCAAAGTCTACTTTTACATCAACAACAGCAGGCTGAAGCATGATACTTTCTGCTATTGCATCTTTTAGTGATTGTGAACTTTCAATACTTACTGGTGTTCCAACAAACTGGTGGTATAATGCCCCCATACTTACTGCTCCTTCAAATATTGCATGTTCACGATCTGTTAGATTTTTGAAGTATTTATCAATATCACTCATATTATTTCTCCTCATTGAATTGTTTTTTTTTTCATATAATAATATATATTAATATAAATTTCTTCATGCTTTAATTTTAACCCAATCTGGTGCATTGCTTGTTGGTATTGTAAGGATGATATTATCCATATTTGATATTATATCATTAACTTTTTGTTTTGGAACTTCTACCATTATAATATATTGTGCATTAAGATCTGCAATATTTGATGTACGTTCATTTTCTGTTAATTTACTTCCATATGATGTGAGATTTATTTTATGTTTTTGTGTTTCATCAATTCCTGCAGCTTTTGCTGATTGTATCTGTTGTATGTCAAAGCTTGTAGATGTTGTTGTATTGTTTGATGTTGCAATGTTTGAGTTAATACTTCCTGCATCTTGTGCTCTTAGTATTGAAATGATCTGTGCTCCACCTGCAAGCTTTAATGTTTCATTATTATCTTCACTTCCATTAACTGGTATTGTTGTATTATTTGTATTATTTTGTGTACTATTTTCATTAAATTCATCCTCACCATTATCTGTTGTGGGTGGATTTGTTGTGTATATATCAACAATATCATTTACATCAATAAGTCCACTTGCTGCCTGTTTTCGTGTAATTGTAAGTGGAATAATTGTTGTGTCAACTTCCTCAATTTTCATATCTATTATTTCATCAACACCTGCTGTGTTAATATATTCTGTTGCATTTTTAATTGAAGCAATTGTAATTGAACTACCACTTCTTATTGCAACACGCTTGTATCGATCTTTCATTTGATTAATATCATCAAGTAGTTTATTTTTTATAACAGGATATGCAGCTTTTTTAACATCAATAGCATCTACTTCTGCAACACTTTTTGCTGAGTAAATTTCTGATGTAAGTGATTGTTTTGCAGATGAATATGTAAGATCATCACTAAATATCATGTTAACTTCATTAATTTTCATATTCTTTGCATTATCTAGTTTTTCTGCCTCTGGTGCAAATACTAGAAAATAATATCCAATTGATAGAAGTACAACTATGACAATTATACATACTACTGTGCCTGTTATAAGTTCTTGATCTTTTTGTGAATAATTTTTATAATCAAAAATATCTTCTTTTCTAAATTTATGATTTTTATGAAGAGATGGCTTTTTATTTTGATTATCTTCTTTAAGATATTCTTTAAGTTCTTTGAAGTGTTTGCTAAATTTAGAATTTAGTATTTTATCAAGTTTTTTCATAACTCTTATTTTAGTTTATATTATTATGTATGTTGAAAATTATTTATTCAAAGTTAAAGAGTTGTTATTATATTAAAAAAAGAAAAATAAAAGAAAAAATATTTAGGTGGTTATGATTTAATCCATTTTTTTTTATTGTTTTTTGTGTAATGATTGTACTTCATGTTTTGTATTTTTATATGATCTGTTTATTTGATTTGAAAGTTTTGAATTTTGAAGATTTAAATTCTTAATGAAAACTCCAAATATATATACAGCTACAGCTATAAGAAGCACATATGATGGTATACTATATAGTAGTGTATTTACACCTGGAATCATACATAATATTACAACAATTGCAAATGGTATGAGTATTTTATTATTTTTTATTTTTGGATATTTAACTTCTGATACCATTAGTATTGATATAATTATCATTAACACAGATATAAGATACATATCTGTAAATGATGATAATATTAAAGCTGCAAGTATTGTTGATGTTACAGGAATTGGAAGTCCAAGAAATGTTTTTGTAGGTCCTTCCTGGTATACTACAAGTGTATTGTATCGTGTAAGTCTTAGAAGTCCACATATAACAACAAGTGCTGCTGGTATTATAATCCACTGTGATGGTGATATCATATACATTATTATAGCTGGAGCTACTCCAAATGAAACAATATCTGCAAGTGAATCTATGTTTTCTCCAAACATTCCAGATCTTGTATTAAGCATTCTTGCAACTGTTCCATCTAAACAATCAAATACAACTGCTAGAAGTAGTAGTTGTGCAGATAGTATGTTTTCACCTTTTAGTATGAAAAACATTGCCAGAAATCCACATAAGGCATTGGCAATGGACATGCAGTCTGCAATGGTAATCATTTTTAGTATGTTTGTTTCCATTTACTTTGATGCCCCTACATAATTTTATTAATATATTAATTATGTATTTTCTTTAATAAGTCTTTTTTTAACATAATTGATTTTTTTCAAATAACAACTCTTATTTTAAATAGTATTTCTATAAATAATTATAAAAATACAATACTTATTTAAACATTGTTTAATTTAATATATATAATTTTATAAAAATATGTAAATTCATAAAGATAATACTTCAAAAAGTAGATAATCATAACAATAATAACAACAAAACAATAGAATATATTAATATTTAAAAAAAACTAAAATCTGGCAAAAAAAATATGATGATATACGATGATGACTTTATATTGGAAGATGATTCACTAGTTCTAGGAATAGATGAAGCAGGACGAGGATCAGTACTAGGACCACTAGTAGTAGGAGCAGTACTAGTTCCACGAAAAAAACTAAGATTTCTAAAGAGAATGGGAGTTAAAGATTCAAAAAAACTCACATCAAAAAGACGAACAGTAATAGCACGAAAAATAAAAAAACTAACAACATTTACAACAAGAATAATACCGGCTGAAAAAATCGATGAAATGCGTCTTAATTCAATAAATCTAAATCAGATAGAAACAAATGCAATGGAAGATATAATAGGTGAGTTAATGCCAGATGCATGTATAATAGATTGTATAGAATCAAATGAAGATAAATTCACAGAAACAATAGAGGAATTCATAAAAACAATACAAAAACCAGACATGCCAATACAGATAATGACAAAACACAAAGCAGATGAAAAATATGACATAGTCTCAGCAGCATCAATAATTGCAAAAACAACACGAGATAAAGAACTTGAAAAGATAAGATCAGAATATGGAAAGCTAGGATCAGGATATCCGAGTGATCCTGTAACACGAAACTATCTAAAAACACTTGATGAAGATAACTATCCATGGTTTGTAAGAAAAACATGGAATACAATAGATTCTATACAACATGAAAATCATGAAGAAAAATAACTATATCTAAGTTTATAATTATGATAGCTTTATTATTAATTAAACTAAGATATATTAAACATTAATAAGTAAGGTTTAATAATTTATATAAAACCTTCAAAACACTCAAAAGGGAGTTAATAAAATGGATGTTATAACATTAATCATATCATATGTTAATGACTTAATAAGCATGTTCCAAAGTGGTGGAGTTATTGTTTATATCTTAACAGTAATAGGATTATATGGATTATTTATTTCAATAGATAAAATGTTATATCTTCGTAAAGCTTCTATGATTGACTTATCAGAATTAATGATAATAGTTAATGATTCAATGGCACATGGAGGATCACTTGAAGCCCTACGTGCTATTGGTAAGTATAAAACACCAATTTCTCGTATAATCTCAGAAGCATTAAAGATAGGATATAGAGGAAAATCAGAAGTAGAAGATAACATGGAGCAAGTATTTATTGTTGAAATGTCTAAGATGATGAAAGGTCTTTCAACAATACAGACAATAATTGAGATAGCTCCTCTTATAGGACTTATTGGTACAGTTCTTGGAATGTGGTATACATTTAAAGATCTTGGAATGAGTAGTGATATGTCATTACTTGCTGGTGGAATATATATTTCAATAATTACAACAATCTTTGGACTTGCAGTGGCAATTATATTAATACCATTTTACAGTTACATCAAAACAAAAATTGAAGTACAACTTGACAATATTGAAATTGCAAAGAAAATGAGTAACTGGAGTCGTGCAGAGATGAAAGTGTGGATTGAAACAGATAAAGAAGAAGTTATTGAAGCACTACAAGATTCACCAGGTGTAATACAAGTAAAAGAGATAGATGATGAACAGGCAAATCTTAGAGTTACAATAAAACCTAACATGCTTGAAAAAGGTATTAAAACAATTATACGTGAACGTTCTGATACTTCAAATAGAATCGTTGAAAGTAAACTTAAACAATAAGATTTACATGAAGGGGATCTAAATGAGTATTGACACAAAAAGATTTAAAGATAAGCTTAATGAGAAAAGTCCAGGTATTAACATAGTACCTCTTCTTGATGTAATTTTTACAATCATGATCTTTCTACTTGTAATGCTAAGTCAAACATCAATGGATGTTCCTGACCATTATTCACAAGATCAAGTATCAGCAAAGCCTACATCATCATCTGGAACATCTGAATATTATCTTATTCCACTTAATAATTTACAACATGTAACAGTAAATGGTGTAGATTACTCCAAATATATTCGTGGAGATTCAATTGCTGTACATACACGTGTAATGGATGAGGGTAAAATAGAGATGGATTCATCAACAGGAACAATAAATATTCAAGCACCACCTGATCTTGTTGATAAGGCAGTGAAAGCACCAGCATCTGGTTAGTAAATCATGTGACTTAAAAATTAAAAGATAAATAAAATAACAACTATAGTATAATTAATAAGTTATTAAAATTTAAATTATGAGATGAAAAAATGTATTTAGGAAGAATCGTATCAATAGGAAGTAATGAAAATGGTGTATATGCATCATACCGTGTATCAAGCAGATCATTTCCAAATAGAAAATCAATTGTAAATGCTAATAAAGTAGCTATTGTTCCAACAGAAGGATCAGAAGAAGATATCTATAAAAACATATACATAAGTTACAACTGTATTGATATAATTGATGATATATGTGTAATTACAAATGGTTCACATACAGATATTATTGCAGGAAAAATCCGTGAAGGAATGAATATGAGAGATGCTCTTGCATTATCACTTCTTGCAATGGACTATGAAAAAGATGAATATCACACACCAAGAATTGCTGGTGTAATTAATACAAAAGGTGAAGGATTTATAGGTATCATAACTGATAGTGGTATTGAAGTTAAAAAAGTAAATCCTAATGAATCATACTACATTTCAGTATATGAACAAACAACACCTATGGAAGTAGAATATCCTGTTAAAGATGCTCATCAAGCAGCAGAATACATATATGATCAAGGAGTATTTAAAGAATTTACAAATCCTGTAACATCATGTGCTGCATTTGGTAAGTCAAATGGATGGGAAATTGACTTTAAAAACCCACAAGAATAATTAAAAAGATAATATCCATTTATTATTAATTATTTTTTTAATCTTCTTTTTTTCTCTTTTTTTTTATTAAATTATTTATTTAAAACAACCCCTTTTTAATATAACTTGCAAAATTTAATCTTTATTTTATAAAAAAAAAATAAAATAGTAAAAAAGGGATAAATTAGGGTGGTTAGTTTGTAGAATTACTACTACTATTATTTAAAACTATATCATCACTACTTGTATCAACTACTTTTGATGGATTAATTATTGAGTTAATAAAGTCCCATATTTTTGCAAATAGAGTCTGACCATCATCTGAGTTAACATAATTTGATATTTGTGATTGATAATTATTTGCTTGATCTTGTACAGATTGTGATTGTGATACACTATCTGCAATATTATCAACACTACTGTTTGTTATGTTAATATTCTTATTTTCTGTAATATTTGTAATGATATTAATAATAGTATTTTTATCTGTTGTATTTTCCTCAGCAGCTTTCTGTTTTGCCTCAGATACAACATCTGCAACATCATCTGCTGATACATTACTTTCATTTACAACCTGTGTTTGTGTATAAATTTCCTTATTTGCAGCATCTTTAAGTTCATCTGGAATTTCTTTTCCTGAAGCTTTTTCATATGATTTCATTACACCTGCAAGTGCTGATTCACCAGTTGCAGTTGTAGGTGATGTAACAACAACATAACCTTCACTAATACCTGATGAATTAAGTGCTGATTTATACATACTTTCTGTTACTAGTGTGATTTTTGAATCATCAACATCAACTTTAAGACTTCCTTTCTTATTTAAGTCTACCATAGCACATGAAAGAATTTGATTTTCATTGTATGTTCTACCACTAATGTCTGATGTAATCTTATTTACATCGTTTGCTGTGATAATAGTATCTTTTACATTACTAAGACTACCACTAGTTTTTGATTTAAAGTAGTCATCTACAATATCCTTATAATTTGCATTATCATAAGTTGTCTGTCCATATGTTATTGCAATATCATCACCACCACTTGATGATGAATTTGGACTTATAATGTTTGTAACAGAATCTAGTGGAACAAATAGTCCAAAGATTATGAATACAACAAGAACAACTCCAATAATCTTACCTGCTCCCATAGTTTTATACCTCCATAAAATACTATGTAGTATGAAAATTAAGGATTATACTTTTGTAGGCTTTTTATCTCCAAGAAGAAGAACACGACTTTTTTCTACCTCATCAACTATTTCAAGACCACTTTTTTGGGCAACTTCTTGTGCAAAGTTTTGAATATCTACAGTTTTAGGCATATTTTCCCATTCGAGTCTATTTCTTGAATCTCCAACGAACATGTATGCTTTTATTTCAACATAGTCAATGTCAGCATTGCTGATAATTTTTGCATATTCATCAGTATTTGACATGTTAAGATCTTTTACTGATGTAATTCTTAGAACTTTTCTTGTATCCATAGTTGATAGAAGATCAAGACTTTCTTGTAGTTTTTCCCATCCATTTTCAACTTGTGGTTTACAAACCTTTTTATATACATCCTTATTTGGTGCATCAACTGATACATAAAGCTGGGTTGGCTCATGATCTTGAAGATTTGCTAAATCTTCTGGACTTTCACCATTTGTTACAAGAAATGTTGTGAAATCTTGTTTGTGGAATTCCTCAATTAACTGATTTATTTCAGGATAAAGAAGAGGTTCTCCTGCAAGACTTAATGCTGCATTTGATGGTTTAACACATTCTTCTAATTTCTTAGGATTTGCCTTTTCATTTCCAAAAAATCCACATAGAAGCTTTTTCTGATTTTCTATACAGTCTTCTATTATTGTTTTTGGATCGTCATAGTCATCTGTGTCCCATGATGTTTTTGTTATCTCTGTATCTCTCCAACAAAACATACATTTATGTTGACAGTAAGCAACAGCTGGTGACATTTGAAGACAACGATGGCTTTTTATTCCATAGAATTGTTCTTTATAACAGCATCCATCATCAACTATACTTTTTCTAGTCCAATGACATATCTTATTTGCAGCATGAACATGTTCTCCTGCAAATCTATAACCTTTCTTTTCTAAATCTTTTTGTTTTTCATTTGAAATTAACATTAATATATTCGTTTATAATTTATAATATTAAAAAATTATCACAACCAAATAAAAAATATTACAACACTACTTCTGTTAACATATTAGTTTAATATTAGAGAAAATAGATATATTATTAATATAGATAGTTAATAGATTTAGATTTTTAACATACAATAATGTGTGGAATGGTAAATCATAAACTAAAACTTTATGGAAGGTAAATGATATGACTAAAGTACCAAAAATAATAATTAATTATAAAACTTATGAACAATCAACAGGTAGCAAGGCTTTAAAATTATCACAATATGCACAAGAAGTGACAGATGAAACAGGAATTGAAATAGCTATTGCTCCTCAAGCTGTAAATCTAGCACAGATATGTGAAGCTGTAGATGTTCCTGTATATGCTCAACATATCGATCCAATAACACCTGGTGGACATACTGGATCATATTTACCAGAAGCACTTATTGAAACAGGTATTAGTGGAAGTTTAATTAATCACTCAGAAAAAAGATTAACACTTGCAGATATTGATGCTGTTGTTGAAATTATACGTAAAAATAATTTAACAAGTATTTTATGTACAAATAATATTAAAACAAGTGCTGCATGTGCATCATTTGAACCTGACTATATTGCAATTGAACCACCTGAATTAATAGGATCTGGTGTTGCAGTATCACAGGCAAATCCTGAAATTGTTGAAAATAGTGTAGAGGCAATTCATAATGTAAATAAAGATATTAAAGTATTATGTGGTGCTGGAATTTCAACAAGTGATGATTTAGTATCAGCAATGGAACTTGGAGCAGATGGTGTACTTCTTGCTTCAGGAATTATTAAAGCAGAAGATCAAAAACAGGCAATGCTTGAATTAGTAGATAAAGTCTAAATATGAAAAATATAATAAATTAGGGAGATTTCATTTATGGATTATCAATTTAAAACTATGGATGATGTAGATTTTGAATCAAAAACTGTACTTGTAAGAGTAGATGTAAACTCACCTGTAGATCCTTTAAGTGGAGATTTACTTGATGATACACGTATGGTACTTCATTCAACAACAATTTCTGAATTATCAGATCGTGGAGCTCGTGTAGTTATAATAGCACACCAAAGTAGACCTGGAAAGTCAGATTTCACAACACTAAAACAACATGCTGAAGTTCTATCAAATATTACAGGAAAAGAAGTTCAATATGTAGACTCTATATTTTCAAGCTATGTAAAAAATACAATTAAAAATATGGTTAATGGAGAAATTATTCTTCTTGAAAATGTAAGATTCTATTCTGAGGAAATGTCAAAATTAACACCTGAAGAACAAGCAGATACTCAACTTGTAAGATCTCTTGCACCTCTTGCTGACTATTTTGTTAATGATGCATTTGCAACAGCTCACAGATCACAAACATCAATTATTGGATTTTCCAAAGCTCTTCCATCAATTGCAGGACGTGTAATGGAACTTGAATTAAATACATTGTATCAAATTCTTGACAATGCACAAGAACCACGTGTATATGTACTTGGTGGAATTAAAGCTGATGATTCAATTGATGTAATGGCTAATGCTCTTAAAAGTAATAGTGCAGACTACATTCTAACAACTGGTCTTGTTGCAAACATATTCCTCCAAGCAAAAGGTATAGATATAAAAGAATATAATCGTAACTTTATAATTGAACGTGGATATGAAGATTATATAGATATTGCAAAAGATCTCCTAAAAGAATATTCTGATAAAATTATACTTCCAATAGATCTTGCAATTCTTGAAGATGATTCACGTGTAGAATATATGGTTGATGAACTTCCTGATCTTCCAATTTATGATGTTGGAAGTAAGACAATTTCAATGTATATGGAAAAAATATTAATTGCAAAAACATTATTTGCAAATGGACCTGCAGGAGTATTTGAAAAAGAAGGTTTCAGTAAAGGAACAGAGGATTTATTAAACACTATTGGTGAATCTGACGGATTTTCAATTATTGGAGGAGGACATCTCGCTGCTGTAGCAAGTAATATGGGATTAGATGATGTAATAACTCATATTAGTAGTGGTGGAGGAGCAAGTATAAATCTAATTTCTGGTAAAGCTTTACCTGCTGTAAAAGCTTTAGATGAATCTGCAAGGAAAAAAGATAATTTTTAAATTTTTAATAATTTATTAAAGCAATTTTAATTGCTTTTTTTCTTTTTAATTCTTTTAAATTTAATTTTGTACATATTTTTTAATTTAATAGGAATAAATGGAAACCTTTATATACTAAGTACGTACAACATATTAAATAGAGCTTGAACGTATGTAGCTCTAAAGACATCAGATGCCTCAGTAGCTCAGTCTGGTGGAGCGCTTGACTTGTAATCAAGCGGTCGGGGGTTCAATTCCCCCCTGGGGCTCTAACTTTTATTAATTGGGACCATAGGGTAGCTTGGTCGATCCTTTGGGCTTTGGGAGCCTGAGACTCCGGTTCAAATCCGGGTGGTCCCATCAACTTACTTATTAATACCCGTCTTAGCTCAATCTGGCAGAGCATCGGACTGTAGATCCGAATGTTGCTGGTTCAAGTCCGGCAGACGGGATATTATCTTATAGTAATTGTTGGTATATAATAACCTTTATATACTACTTACAATATACTATTAGAATAGTTGCTATAATGCAATTATCTATTTATATGTGCCTTGGTAGTGTAGAGGCGATCATGCAGGCCTGTCGAGCCTGCGACTCGGGTTCAAATCCCGGCCAAGGCGCTTGCACTTTTATTTTAGGGCTCGTAGCTCAGTCTGGGAGAGCGCCTGGCTTTTAACC